>NZ_NKUH01000111.1:0-12698 GCF_009192895.1 Xanthomonas sp. LMG 12460
CCGCGCTTGCCAGTACCCAAGGACAGCTTCGCGTCTACGGCGTGAGCAATCCCGGCAAAGTCGATATGCCGTGACAGCAGAGCCAGAGGATCGCCGATCTGCTGCCGCTTGGCTTCGCGTTCGTGGCCGGCAAACAGGCTGATCATCGTGGCGTCCTCGGCGTGTTCTCCAGACCAATGGTGCCAAAGGCGGGGTTTTTAGAGGTGCCCTGAAGTCCCTCCCACAAGAGCAGGTGTCGGCACTCGGGATTATCCAGACTGCTTGCTGAGCCCGTTGCCCGCTCGATGCCGGCGGCCAGTGCGCGACGACCGGCCTGCGGCCAGAGTTCCGACGCCTTTCAGTTCAATGCGTCGGGACTGAAGTCCCTCCCACAAGAGCAGGTGTTGGCACTCGGGACTATCCAGACTGCTTGCTCAGCCCGTTGCCCGCTCGATGTTGGTCGCCAGCACGCGACGACTGGCCCGCCGCCAGCGCGCGACGGCGCTTGAAGCCGCGCAACGTGAGGTGGCCCCATGTGGGAGGGACTTCAGTCCCGACGCGGGGATGTCTCACCTCGCGGACGATGCGCTTCCGCGACATCGCGGGAGATTCAAAGAGACGCGTTACAGAGAACCAGCCTTGGCGACCTTCTCCGCGACAACGCGGCCATGCCGCACACGAGCATCGGCTCAGCGCTTGGGCGCCGGCACCTCGCGGTTGTGGCGGTCGATGGAGTACCAGCGGCCACCCTGCATCGGCGTGTGGCCGTCGGTGTCGGGCGTGCCCGCGCTGCAGCCGTCGCAAACCGCGGCGACGCCGTGCTCGAACGGCCAGGCGAAGTCGTGGACCGGTGCGATCACCTCGCGCAGTTGCCGGTCGTAGAAGCCGATGCGGCCGTGAAAGATGCCGCGGGTCAGCCCTTCAGTGAAACCATCCGGACCGTTGTCCCAGGTGATCACCGGCAGGCTGCGGCCGTCGGCGCGTACGTAGTAGAAGCGTGCGCCGACGCTCAGCAACGCCAACCCGTCGCGATCGAAGGGCAGGCGCCGCAGCGCCTGTGGCGTCAGCGCCAGGCGCTCGTCGGCGCCCAGCTTGCAGCCCGGCACGACGTCGCGGTCGGTGGTCGGATCGCCGAGCCGGCAGGCGTCGTCGGGCTGCGCCTGCGCCTGCACAGCGGCTGCGGTTGTCGCCAGTGCGAGCAACGCCGCTGCCGCACGCAGGCGGCCACGGCGCCACGGCCGGGGCGGGAGGCGGTTCACTGCGCGGTGGTGGCGCTGGTCATGAACGCCGCCGGCTTGGGCAGTTCCACCGGCACGCCGTCGCCGTTGCAGGTGCCGGCCTGGCACAGCCGCGCGCGCAGGGTCGGGGTGGCCTGCACGATCACGTGGTAGATCACGTTCTCTTCCAGACTGCCGCGGAACGCGTTGCTGCCGGGACCGCGCGCCCAGATGCCGACGTCGTCGCCGCCATGGGTCTCGGCCTTGGTCGGCACCAGCGCTTCCTGCATGAAGTCCGGGCTTTCGGTGTCGACGTGGGTCAAATCCGGGCGGCCGTTGGCCGGCTCGAAATTGCTCGGCGCATGCGGGAAGGTCTTGACCCCAGCCGGCTGCTGGTTGCTGGCGCCGGTGTAGCCGGGGCCGTTGGCGTAGCTGAGCGTGGCATAGGGCTGGCCGTTGCCGTCCAGCGCCAGGTCGCCGGTGTTGGCGTCCTCGCCGCTGGTGCCGCGCACCTTGCCCAGGATCGGGTTGCCGCGCTGCGGGTAGCCGACGAAGTTCAGCGTGTGCGAATGGTCGGCGGTGACGATGATCAGCGTGTCCTCGGCCGAGGTCGCGTCCGCCGCGGCCTGCACCGCCTGCGACAGGGCGATGGTCTCGTCCAGCGCGCGGTAGGCGTTGCCGGCGTGGTGCGCGTGGTCGATGCGGCCGCCTTCGACCATCAGCACATAGCCGTTCTTGTCCTGCGACAGGGTACGGATCGCGGCCTTGGTCATCTCGGCCAGGCTCGGGTCGCCATTGGCGCTGCGGTCGCGGTCGTGGTCGAACTGCATGTGGTCCGGCTCGAACAGGCCCAGCAGCGCCGGCGCGTTCTGCGCCGCTTCCAGTTGCCCGCGGGTCCACACGTAGGCGCCCTGCGGATGACGCTGGCGCCATTCGCCGACCAGATCGCGGCCGTCCAGGCGCAGGCCGACCTTGTCGTCGTACTCGGGGTCGCGCTGCTCGACGGTGGTGAACTGGCCGCGGCCACCGGCCAGCATCACCTGCGGGCCGCGCCCGAAGCGCGCGCCGACCATCTGCTGGGCGATGTCGCGGCAACCCTCGGCCACCGCCTTCTCCGGCAGGTCGGCATCGCTCTCCCAGTTGCGCTCGGGCACGTGCGCGTAGGTCGCGGCCGGGGTGGCGTGGGTCAGCCGGGTGGTGGTGACGATGCCGGTGCCCATGCCGGCGCTGTCGGCCAGTTCCAGCCAGCTCAGCAACTGCTTGCCGAGGCTGTCGGCGCAGGCGTCGCGCTTGCCGGCGGCCACGCCGATCGCGCCCATGTGGGTCTTCACCCCGGTGGTGATCGAGGTCATGGTGCCGGCCGAATCCGGCGTCTGCGAATCGGTGTTGTAGGTCTTGCTCAGCGCGGTGGCGGGGAACGCCTCCCACGACAGCTGGTTCTCTTCGCCGGAGGCGCCCTTGCGCTGGCCGTCGAGGATGCGTGCGGCGGCGACCGTGGTCAGGCTCATGCCGTCGCCAAGGAACAGGATGACGTTCTTGGCCTTGCCGCGCATCGCACCGTTGTTGGCGGCCTTGGCGGCGCCGCTGCGGTACCACCAGGCCGGGGTCTCGCCGGCCGGATGGGCCACGGCGGGGACGACGATCGGCGCGACGTTGGCGCTGGCGGCCGGCGCATGCGGCGTACTGGCGCAGGCACCCAGCAGCAGGGTGGAGGCGGCGGCGAGAGCGGAAACGGGAAGGCGCATACGCAGAACGGGTCCTGAACAACGAAGTCCCCCGCATTATGCCGGCTGCGACAAGGCACGCCGATGACATCGCGCCTTTCCAGCCATGGCGTCGTCGCTGCTGCCGGGGTGCGCTATCGTGCGAAACCCCCCGATCTCTCTGGACAGCGTCGATGAAACTGGTGACGGCCTGGTTACGCATTCCGTTCTGGCAGCGCGTGGTCGCCGGCTTCGTGCTGGGCGCCCTGGCGGGCTGGGCGCTGGGCCCGACCGCGGAGACCTGGTTCAAGCCGCTGGGCGATCTGTACGTCACCCTGATCAAGATGATCGCGGTGCCACTGGTGTTCTTCGCGGTCATCAACGCGATCTCCGCGCTGCACGGGCAGCAGTCGGTGGCCAAGCTGGGCGGGCGCACCTTCCTGTGGTTCGTGGTGACCGCGGCGCTGGCGGTCGGCGTCGGCCTGGCCGTGGGCACCGTGCTGCAGCCGGGGGCCGGCCACCTGGGCCTGCGCGTGGACAGCGCCTGGACCCCGCGCGACGTGCCCAGCCCGGTGCAGGTGCTGCTGGACGTGGTGCCGTCCAATCCGTTCTATGCGCTCACCGGCATCGGCACCAAGACCAATGCCGCCGGCGAGACCGTGCTGGCGGCCGGACGCGGTTCGATCCTGCCGGTGATCTTCTTCGCCGCGCTGCTCGGCTTTGCCATGGTCAAGCTCGGCGAGCGCGTGGCCGAGGCGCGCAAGCTCACCAAGCAGATGAGCGAGATCATGATCCAGGTCACCCGCTTCGTGCTGGAGATGACCCCGCTCGGCACCTTCGGCCTGATCGCCGCACTGGTCGGCGGCTACGGCTTCGGCAAGCTGCTGCCGTTCGGCAATTTCGTGCTGGCGCTGTACCTGGCCTGCGCGATCCACATCGTGGTGGTGTACAGCAGCCTGCTGCTGGTGCACGGGCTCAACCCGTGGAAGTTCTTCCGCGGCGCGGCACCGGGCATGCAGGTCGCCTTCGTCAGCTCCTCCAGCTTCGCCGCGATGCCGGTGGCGCTGCGCTCGATCACCCACAACCTCGGCGTCAACAAAGACTACGCGGCGTTCGCGGTGCCGCTGGGCGCCAGCATCAAGATGGACGGTTGCGGCGCGATCTTCCCGGCGCTGTGCGCGGTGTTCATCGCCCAGTACACCGGCGTGCCGCTGACCGCCAACCAGTATTTCGTGGTGCTGATCGCCTCGGTGCTGGGCAGCTTCGGCACCGCCGGCGTGCCCGGCACCGCGGTGGTGATGGCCACGGTGGTGCTGAGTGCGGCCAACCTGCCGCTGGAGGTGATCGGCTACCTGTACGCCATCGACCGCGTGCTGGACATGATGCGCACCATGACCAACGTGACCGGGCAGATGCTGGTGCCGGTGCTGGTGGCCAAGGAGACCGGTCTGCTCGACCGCAGCATCTACGAGGCAGCCCCGAGCAACGTCGGCCTGGAAGATCCGCCGGTCGACGGTTCCGGCCAGGTGCGTTGATGCTCCGGTGAGCACGGCCGCCGAGAGCCTGCGCGCGCAGTTGCGGCAATTGCCGGGACTGACGCTCCACGAAGGCGTACTGGTGCACGACGTGCTGCCGGACGACCCGTTCGAGGAGCGCTATCTGGAGGTGCGCCGCCGCGAAGGCCGGCTCTACAGCGACGCGCAGGTGCGCACGCTGCCGCAGCCGCCCGGCGCGCTGGGCGCCAACCACGAATGGCGGGTGCGTGCCGAATCGTGCCGGCGCCTGCTGCGCCACCTGCGCGCGCGCGGCGGCGACGGGCCGCTGCTGGAGCTGGGCTGCGGCAACGGCTGGCTCTCGCATCGCCTGGCCAGCGGCCTGCAGCGCGAGGTCTGCGGCGTGGACGTCAATCGCACCGAACTGGCGCAGGCGGCGCGGGTGTTCGCCGACGCGCCACGGCTGAGCTTCGTCGCCGGCGACATCCTGCGTTTGCCGCTGCCGGCGCAGCGGTTCGATGTCGTGGTGGTGCCAGCCTGCCTCCAGTACTTCGCCGATCCGCGTGCGCTGATCGCACGCTTGCTGCAGCTGCTGCAGCACGATGGCGAACTGCACATCCTCGACAGCCCGTTCTATGCCGACGCCGAGCAGGCCCGGGCCAGCGCCGCGCGCAGCCTGCGCTACTTCAGCGACCTGGGCTGCGCCGAACTGGCGCAGCAGTACCACCAGCACACCGACGCGGTGCTGGACGGCATCGTGCTGCGCCGGTTGTTCGACCCCCGACGGCTGTCGGTGCGCTGCCTGCGCGCGCTGCGCTGGCGCCAGCCGCATTTCCCGTGGCTGTGCATCCGCAAGCGCGACAATCTCGCGCTGGCCGCGGCCTAGCCGGCGCCGCCGGCCGCCGGCGCGTCTGCGGCGACACCTTATTGCGGCGCCGTTGCGATTGGCGGCGGCGGCGCATGGCAGACTGCCGCCTCCTTCCCCTGCATGGACTCCCGATGAGCGGCACGCAACGCGAACTGACCTTCCGCTTCCTGGCCGAACCGATCGACGTCAACTACGGCGGCAAGGTCCACGGCGGCGTGGTGATGAAGTGGATCGACCAGGTCGGCTATGCCGCGGCGGTGGGCTGGAGCGGCCACTACAGCGTGACCGTGGCGGTGGGCGGCATTCGCTTCGTCTCGCCGATCCGCATCAGCGACATGGTCACGGTCGGCGCCAAGCTGGTCCACACCGGCACCAGCAGCATGCATTTCGCCATCGAGGTGCGCGCCCGCGATCCGATGGGCGGCGAGCCGCGTCTGTGCACGCATTGCATCATCGTGTTCGTGGCCCTGGACGGTGTCGAAGGCCGCCCCACCGCGGTGCCGGCCTGGCATCCGGACACGCCGGAAGACCATCGCCTGGCCGAGTACGCGCAGAAGGTGATGGAGCTGAGCAAGGGCATCGAGGACACCATCGCCCACTACCACGGCTGAGGGCGCGCGTCCGCGCGCTGGCTCAGGCGCGCCAGTCCGCGGGCGCGATGCGGCAGTCGCCGTCGAACAGGCGGCCGCCGTGCACGGCCAGTTCCTGCTGCGCCAGCGCCAGCACCGGCGCGCAGTCGGCGCTGGCGAACAGCGTGGCGAAGGCCTGCTCGAAGCGCGCGCCCACCGCCGGATCCATCCGTGCCAGCAGGCGCGGCACCCACTTGCCGCTGCCGTACCAATGGCCGCGTCCGCGCAGCGCCAGTTCCGCCAGGCGCGGATGCAGCAGGGCGCCGATGGCGAGGATCTCGGCGGCGCTGCGCTCGCCGCACAGGTCGTCGACCAGGTCAGTGATCTCGTAGCGCAGCGCGTCCCGTTGCGCCTGCGTCAGCGGCGGCGGCCCGGCCTGCAGCCGCGCGGCGACCTGGCCTTGCAGGCTGCGTGCGGATTCGGTCGCGGTGCCGACGAGGGTACCCTCGGCGATCATGTGCAGCAGGCTGGGGCGGCCACGGGCGGCGTCTTCGTCGACGAACCAGGCCAGCGTGCCCGGGTCGTGCACGAAGGCTTCGACGGGCATGCCGTCGGCGAGGAACGATTCGCGGCGTGCGGCCGGCAGGCGCTCATAGACCACGACCAGATCGAGATCGGAGAGATGCGTGCCTTCGCCGCGCAGGATCGAGCCGGCGGCGAAGCCGAACGCCGCGTCGGCGTAGCGGGTGCACAGCAGCGATTGCGCGATCGCCAACGCCTGGGCGGGCGTGGGCAGGACGTGCTTGGCCGGCATCAGCGCAGCGCCTGCAATTGCGGCCAGGACGCGACCCGGCGGACGGGCTCATCGGCACGGCAGGACTGCGAGGCAGGCGAGGGGCGTGGTGTCATCGAAGTTCCGGTGACGCGATCGAGGCGGACAGCGTATCGTGCCGGCGGGCAACGCGGACGGCGACGATGACCCTCCAGGCGGACAGCGCGGAACTGCAGCGGCAATACGGCGATACACAGCGGCTGGCGCAGCGTAAGTCGCTGCATGCCAAGTACGGCCGCGGCGATTGGTACCCTTGGTTGCGCGCGCAGGTGCCGCTGGCCGCAGACATGCGCGTGGCCGATATCGGCTGCGGCACCGGCCAGCTGTGGGGCGCGCTCGCCGGGCAGTGGCCGCCATCGCTGGCATTGCAATTGCTGGATCGCTCGCCGGCCATGGTCGCTGCGGCATTGGCGCAGGCGGCGGCGTTGCGGCCACGGGGTGTGGTCGGCGACGCGATGCGCCTGCCGCTGCGCGATGCCAGCATCGACGCCGCACTGGCCGTGCATATGCTCTACCACTTGCCCGATCCGCACGCGGGCGTGCGCGAGCTGCGGCGCATCGTTCGTCCAGGCGCGGCAGTACTGGCGGTGCTCAATGGTCGCGACAACATGCGTCAACTCGCGCAACTGGTCGCCGGGGTGGCCGGTGGCCCGGACCGCGACCCGTCCACCCTGCGCCTGGACGCGGAGGCGGGCGCGCGCCTGTTCGCCATGCACTTCGCACAGGTCCGGGTCGCACGCTTCGACGACGTGCTGGTCTGCACCGATCCCGAGGACGTCGTGGCCTATCTGCAGAGTCTGCCGTTGCCGCCGCAGGCGCACGCGTCAGCCTTGCGGCAGGCGGTAGAGGCGGCGTTTGCGCATGGCGACGGCGCGTTGCGGATCGACAAGGACGTGCGCGCGATCTTTGCCACCGCCTGAGGGCGGCCGCGTCGGTGCCAGTGGCACGGACTGCCAGCCGGGCGGCCGCGAAACGTCACAACGAAAAAGGCCGCTGTCCCCAGCGGCCTTTTCTGTGCGGTATCTGCGGAGCGGACGGCTTACATCGCCACGCGGCGCGCCTGCACGAACTTCTCGCCCCAGTAGCCGGAAGTCAGCGTGTCCACGCGCACGTCCTTGCCGCGGCTGGGGGCGTGCAGGAAGCGGCCCTCGCCGACGTACAGGCCGACATGGTCGACGCGGCCCTTGCGACCGAAGAACACCAGGTCGCCCGGCGCCAGCGCGTCGCGGTCCTTGATCAGCTGGGCATTGGCCTCGCGGGCCATCTCGCGCGACACGCGCGGCAGTTCGATGCCCAGCGCGGTGCGGAACACGTAGCCGACCAGGCCGCTGCAGTCGAAGCCTTCGGTGTCCTCGCCGCCCCAGCGGTACGGGGTGCCCAGCAGCGCCATGGCGCGCTTGAGCACGGACTGGACCTTGTCGCCGCCCGGCACCACGCCTTCGCGCGGGACCGGCTGGGACACGTCGTAGTTGGCCAGCAGGCGGCTGATGTCACCGGCGAACATCGCCGAGCGGTCCATCAGCGGAATGGTGTCGTTGGCGGCCAGGTGCGGCAGCAGGGCGGCCAGGGTGGCGGTGGCGGCGGCGTCGGCCTTGCTGCGCGACGGTGCGGGCGCCTGGGCGGCGGCCGGCTTGGCCGAGGTGGTGGTGTTGTTGGGGGTCTGCGCGGTCGCCTGCGCGGTGGTCGCGGTGGCGCTCACCTGGGCGGGAGCGGGGGCGACGGTCGCGATCGCTTCCGGGACGACGGTGTCGGCGGGAGCGGTCTGGGCCAGGGCCGGGAGGGCCGAGAAACAGAGCGAGGCGGTGCAGAAGAGGCGGAAAGCGGTCCGGCGGGGAACGGCGGGCTTGCCTGGAGAGGTCTGGGCTTCGGTCGTCACGCTTGGATCACAAAATAAAACGATGGGGGATCATGCCTTGTAGACAGAAATAGGAAGTTCAAATAAGGTTAAATTTTCGTAATTATGAATGTGGGTGAAATCACAGTTCAGCGCAAAACCCGCTTTGCGCCGGTGTAGTGGTCCCGCCAGTAGGCCCCGTCCAGCGAATCCAGGCGCACCGTGCCGCCCGTGCTGGGAGCGTGCACGAAGCGGCCTTCACCGACATAAATTCCGACGTGCGTCACATTTCCTGCGCTGCCGAAGAACACCAGGTCGCCGGTGCTCAGGCGCTGCGGGTCGATCCGCGGCCCCTGTACCGCGGCCAGTTCGCGCGAGGTGCGCGGCAGCCGCAGGTCGAGCATGTCGCGGTAGACGTAGGCGACCAGGCCGCTGCAGTCGAACCCGGACTCGGGGGTGTTGCCGCCGTAGCGGTAGGGCGTGCCGACCAGGCCCAGCGCCCGCATCAGCACTGCGTTGGCCGCGCCCGGGTCGGCCGGCGCCACCTGCGGCCACTCGCGCACCGCCACCGGTGCCGGCCGGGTGTGGCGGACCTCGTGGCGTCCGCAGGCCGCCAGCGCGGCGGTGCACAGCAGCGGAAGCCACCACGGGAACGCGCGGCGGCCGCGCGGCGAAACTGGCGTGTTGTGCATGGAGCCGGGATAATGCGCGACCTCAGAAGGCCGCCATCATGGCGGCGCTCCCGGCGGCCGACAAGCCGCCCATCCCGTCTGCCCCCGGCAGCCACAGCGCAGAGTGCACATGAAGATCGAAAAAGACCGCGTCGTCCGTTTCCACTACACCGTTTCGGAAGTCGGTCAAGAACCGATCGAAAGCTCCAAGGACCGCGATCCGCTGGTGATCCTGGTCGGCCACGGCAACATCATCCCGGGTCTGGAGAACGCGATGATGGACAAGGCCGCCGGCGACAGCTTCGGTGTCGACGTGGCCGCCAAGGACGCCTATGGCGAGTACCGCGAGGGCCTGAGCCAGCGCGTGCCGAAGAAGCATTTCGGCGCGGCCAAGCTGCAGCCGGGTAGCCAGGTGGTGCTGCAGACCAACTTCGGCCCGCGCGCGGTCACCGTGCAGAAGGTCGGCATGAGCGTGGTCGACGTCGACCTCAACCACCCGATGGCCGGCAAGGACCTGCACTTCGACGTGGAGATCGTCGACGTGCGCGAGGCCAGCGCCGAAGAGATCGAGCACGGCCACGTGCACGGCGACGGCGGCCACCACCACTGAGTGCGTTGGCGGCGGTGCCGGTCGCGCCGGTGCCGCCAGCCCTGGCGCCGCGCGCAGCGGTGCCGTCGTGCCGCCGCGGACGCCGGCGGCCTTCCTGATCGCGGCGAGGGACATCGCCGGCCTTCCGCCCGGTGCCGCCTTGGCCACTTCCGCCCCCGTGTTGCAGCCCGTCGCGCCCGCCGAGCGCATCGCCACGCTGGACGTGCTGCGCGGCTTCGCCCTGCTGGGCATCCTGTTGATGAACATCGAGGGATTCGTCGGCCCGCTGGATGCGGCGATGACCGGCCTGGATCCGGCGCTGCGCGGCGCCGACCGCGTCGCCGACGCCCTGGTCTACATCCTGGTGCAGGGCAAGTTCTACACCTTGTTCTCGCTGCTGTTCGGCATGGGCTTCGCGGTGATGGCGCAGCGCGCCGAGATCGCGCGACGGCCGTTCAGTGGCTTCTTCCTGCGCCGCAGCGCGGGGCTGCTGCTGATCGGCCTTCTGCATGCCGTGCTGCTGTGGTCCGGCGACATCCTGGTCAGCTATGCGTTGCTGGCGTTCATGCTGCTGGCGTTCCGCGAGGCGCCCACGCGCTGGCTGCCGGGCATGGCGCTGGTGGTCTACCTGTTCGCGCCGGCGCTGTGGCTGCTGGTCGGCGCCGCCGCCTGGGCGGCGCAGGCCGATCCGCACGGTGCGGCGCAGTGGCATCGGGACATGGCCGAGCAGGCGCAGCACGGCGCGGCGGCGCTGGCGCAGCAGCGCGAGGTGTTCGGCCACGGCAGCTACGCCCAGGCCACCGCGCAGCGCGCGCGCGACCTGGTCGAATCGCTGAGCGGGCTGCTGTTCAATGCGCCGACCATCTTCGGCATGTTCCTGCTCGGCGCCTGGTGCGTGCGCAGCGGCCTGGCCGCGCAACCGCAGCGCTTCCCGCGGCTGCTGGCGGTGCTGCGCTGGGGTGTGCTGCCGCTGGGGCTGGGGCTGATGCTGCTGAGCTTCCGGCTGGAGCCGTGGATGGATCCGGCGCGGCTGGATCTGCGCCTGACCTGTGCCTACGCCCTGGCCAGCGTCGCCAGCGGCCTGATGGCGCTGGGCTATGCGGCCTGGCTGGTGCGCGCCGCAGCGGCGTTGCAGTGGCTGGCGCCGGCCGGACGCATGGCGCTGAGCAACTACCTGCTGCAGTCGCTGGTGTGCACGACGTTGTTCTACGGCTACGGCTTCGGCTATTTCGAACAACTGCCGCGCGCCTGGCAGATCCCATTCGCGGTCGCGCTGTTCGCGCTGCAGGTGGCGCTGTCGCACTGGTGGCTGCAGCGGTTCCGCTTCGGTCCGGTGGAGTGGCTGTGGCGCTCGGCCAGCTACCTGCGCTGGCAGCCGATGCGGCGCCGCGACGCGGCCTGAGCGCAGGCGCTGCAGCGGCGTCCTCACATCTGCCGCGCGGTCGCCCATGGCATGCTCCGCGGCGACCGAGACATGCGACAGGACAGCCGATGGACGATGTGAACCGCGCGCACCGCGCCGCGCCCGATGCGACCCCGCCGCGCGCCGAGCGTGCGCCGTGAACGGGGCGATCCGCGATTACGACCTGCTGGTGCTGGGCGGAGGGTCCGGCGGCCTGGCCACCGCCTTCCGCGCCGCCAGCCATGGCGCACGGGTGGCGATCCTGGAGCCGAGCGCGCTCGGCGGGACCTGCGTCAACGTCGGCTGCGTGCCGAAGAAGGCGATGTGGCTGGCGGCGGATCTGGTCGAACGCATCGACCTGGCGCGCGCGGTCGGCTTCGCCATTCCGGAGGCCACGCTGTCCTGGGCGGAACTGGTGGCGCATCGCCAGGGCTACATCGGCAACATCCACGCCAGCTACCGGCGCCGGCTGGATGCCGACGGCGTGGTGCTGATCCCGCGGCGCGGCCGGCTGGTCGATGCGCACACCGTCGAATGCGACGACGGCGTGCGGGTCAGCGCCAAGCACGTGGTGATCGCCACCGGCGCGCACGCGCTGCGGCCGAACATCGACGGCGCCGAGCTGGGCCTGGTCTCCGACGACTTCTTCAATCTCTGCGAGGCGCCGCCGCGGGTGGCGATCGTCGGCGGCGGCTATATCGCGGTGGAACTGGCCGGACTGCTGCAGGCGCTGGGCAGCCGGGTGGAACTGTACGTGCAGGGCGAACGCCTGCTGGAGCGGTTCGATGCGGAACTGGCGCTGCAGCTCGCCGACAACCTGCGCCACCAGGGCGTGCGCCTGCATTTCGGCTATCGCGCCAGCGCCCTGCGCCGCAGCGACGAGGGCCTGTGCGTGGTCGATGCGCAGGGGCAGCCCGGCGAGCGCGTCGACAAGGTGTTCTTCGCGATCGGGCGCCGCCCCAACACGCGCGACCTTGGCCTGGAAGCGCTGGGCGTGCGTCTCGGCGACAAGCACGAGATCGTGGTGGACGACTACCAGAACACCGACGTGCCGGGGCTGTATGCGATCGGCGACGTGGCCGGCAAGGTCGGCCTGACCCCGGTGGCGATCGCCGCCGGGCGCAAGCTGATGGACCGCGTGTTCGGCGACCGGCCGCAGGCGCGGCTGGACTACGAGAACGTGCCCAGCGTGGTGTTCTCGCATCCGCCGCTGGGCCAGGTGGGATTGGGCGAGGAGCAGGCACGCGAGCGCTATGGCGCCGACGCGGTGACCGTGTACCGCAGTAATTTCCGGCCGATGCTGCAGGCGCTGGCCGATTCGCCGCAGCGCAGCCTGTTCAAGCTGGTGTGCGTGGGCGCCGAGGAGCGTGTGGTCGGCTTCCACCTGCTCGGCGATGGGGCCGACGAGATCCTGCAGGGCTTTGCGGTGGCATTGAAGCTGGGCGTGACCAAGCAGCAACTGGAAGACACCGTGGCGATCCATCCGACTTCAGCGCATCAGCACCACTTCCTCGGCTGAAGTCGGATGGATCGCCACGGTG
>NZ_NKUH01000112.1:0-31960 GCF_009192895.1 Xanthomonas sp. LMG 12460
CCGGCACCGCGGCGATGTTCCTGGTCGGCGGCGGCATCCTGGTGCACAGCATCGGCCCGCTGCACCACGCCATCCAGGCGATCGCACCGACCGGCGGCCTGGGCAGCCTGGTGCTTGCGGTGGGCAATGCGGTGGTGGGTATCGTGGCCGGTGCAGTGGTGCTTGCGGTGGTGCTGGGCGTCAAAAATGTGCGGGACAGGGATTAGGGATTGGGGAGTCGGGATTGGGGATTGGCAAAAGCGGGGGGGCTGCCGTTGCGAATCCCCAATCCCTAATCCCCAATCCCGGCCGTCAGCCAACCCGGCGGCGCGGCATCCGCCACGGCGAGGCCGCCCAGGCGCTTGAACAGCACCACGGTCTCGGCCACGTTCCAGACGCGCAGGGCGACTTCGAAGGTGTCCAGCGGCTTGGTCAGGAAATCCTTGGCGCCCAGGCCGAGGGCGCGGTGGCGGGCGCTGCGGCTGGGGTCGGCGGTGAGCACGATCACCGGCAGGAAACTGGACGGGCCGGCCAGGCGCGCCAGTTGTTCCAGGATCGCGTAGCCGTCCAGCTCCGGCATCATCAGGTCGAGCAGGATCAGGTCCGGCGCGAACGCCGCGACCAGGCCCAGCACCCGCTGCGGGTCGGTGGTCGCCACCACCTGGCGGAAGCCTTCGCGCTGCAGCAGTTCTTCCAGCAGGCGCACGTTGGCCGGTTCGTCGTCGACGATCAGGATGCGCGCGGCGAGGACATCGTTGCGGGTCATGCGAGGTGTCGGTCCAGAACGGAGAAGAAGTCGGCCACGTCCAGCGGCTTGGTCAGGTAGGCGCACACCGGCTCGCCTTGCACGCGGGCCAGCGTGGTCGCGGTGGCATCGGCGCTGATCACCACCACCGGGATCGCCGCGGTGTGCGGCTGCGCGCGCAGCGCCTGCAGCAGGTCCTCGCCGTTGCCGTCGCTCAGGTGCAGGTCGAGCAGGATCAGGTCGGGCGTGGCCTGCTGCAGATGCGCGCGCGCCTGCGCCAGGCTGGCGGCCTCGTGCAGGCGCCAGTGCGGGCGGCGTTCGACCAGGGTGCGGATCAGCGCCTGGTTGGACGGGTTGTCCTCCACGCTCAGCAACTGGCGCTGGATCCCGCTCGCCGTCATCGCCATCACGGCGGGGTCAGGCAGTGCCGCTGCCTGTGGGCGGTCCAGCGGCAGCGCGATGGTGAAGCGCGATCCGTCCGCGCCGCTGTCCACGGCGATGCGCCCGCCCATCGCCTCGGTCAGGCGCTTGCTCAGCGCCAGACCCAGACCGGTGCCTTCGATCGCCGAGCGCTCGGCGCCGAGCCGCTCGAACGGCGTGAACAATCGTTCCACCTGCGCCGGCGTCAGGCCGTGGCCCTGGTCGTGCACGCTCAGCGCCAGGGACTGGCCTTCGGGCACCGCGCTCACCCACACCGCGCCACCCGGGCGGTTGAACTTGATCGCGTTGGACAGCAGGTTGATCAGCACCTGGCGCAGCCGCTGCGGGTCGGCGCGTACGGTCCACTCCGGCGGCAACTGCGGCGGCCGCAGCACGATGCCGCGCGCCTGCGCCTGCGGTGCGACCAGGCCCAGCGCCTCTTCCAGTGCGGCATGCACCGGCACCGGGCGCGGGCTCAGGTCGAGCTGGTCGGCCTCGATGCGGGCGATGTCCAGCAGTTCGGTGATCAGTCCCAGCAGGTGTCGGCCGGCGCCGAGGATGTGCTGCAGGTGGTCGCGCTGCGCCGCGCCCGGCAGGTCCATCTCCAGCACCTGCGCGTAACCGAGGATGGCGTTGAGCGGCGTACGCAGTTCGTGGCTGCTGCGCGAGAGGAATTCGGTCTTGGCGCGGTTGGCGCTCTCGGCCTCGCGGCGCGCCGACTGCGCTTCCTCGGCGCGCGCGGCGAGCAGGGTGCTGGCCTGCTGCAGGCGTTGCGCGACCTGGCCCAGTTCGTCGCCGGCCGGCGGCTGTGGCGCCAGCGGCCGGCCGTCGCCGAGGCGGTCGGCATTGGCCGAGAGCTGGCGCAGGCGTCGCGACAGCGACGAGGCGAACCAGGCCACCGCGAGCACCGCGCCGAGTCCGCCCAGCATCGCCGCGCACAGGGTGATCAGCAGATTGCGCTGGCGCAGCGCCTGCGCCTTGGCGGTACGCACCTGCAACTGCGCGGTCTCGTAGTTGCGCAGCTCGCGCAGTTCCGCGCGCAGGATGTCGAGGGTGACCTTGCCCTCGCGCAGCTGGCGGATCTCTTCCTCGCGGCTCAGGTCCGGCGCCAGCAGCCGCCGCCAGCCCTGCATCTTCTCCTCGAACAGCGGCTGGATGCGGGCGAAGCGCTGCGCCTGGCGCGGGTCGGTGATGCGTTGCGACAGGCGCTGCACCACGGTCTTCAGCCGCGGCTCGGCGTCGCGGTACGGGGTCAGGAACGCGTCCTGGCGCACCAGCCGGTAGCCGCGCACGCCAGCGGCGGTCTCGGCCAGCAGCGCATGCGCCTCGTGCAAATCGCTGAGCAACTGCAGGGTGCGGCGCACGTCGTTCTCGGCGGCGATGTTCTGCCGCTCCACGCTGTAGATCGCCACCAGCGCCGCCACCAGCAGCAACAGCGGCAGCGCCACCAGCGCCAGGCTCTTGCGGGTCAGCGGCCAGTCGTTCCAGCGCCGCGCCAGCGCCCTCACAGCGCCACCCCCGCCTGCACTGCGACCACCGCGGCCTGGGTGCGGTCGGCCACCTGCAGCTTGTGCAGGATGCGCTCGACGTGGACCTTGGCGGTGCCGGCGCTGATGCCGAGTTCGGCGCCGAGTGCGGCATTGGTCAGCCCGCGCGACAGTAGCGCCAGCACCTGCCGCTCGCGCGCGCTGAGCACGGCCAGGCGGTCGGCCTGCGCCGGTTTGCGCCGCCGCGGCGCACGCGGCGGTTCGGCCGCCAGCGGCGCCAGCAGCGCGGCGATCGCGGACAGGGCTTGCACGTCCTCCGGTGCCGGGACGGTGCGGGCGTCCCAGCCCAGGCACAGCATGCCCAGCGGCACGCCCAGCGTGGCGATCGGCAGGCACAGTTCGCCGGCCTCGTTGGCGGCATCGCCGCGCAGGCGCCACGCATGCGCTGGCGCCTCGACGGCGACGCTGGCGCCCGGCGGCAACGCATCGCCCTGGCTGGCCAGCACCAGGCAGCGGGCGCCCCGCACCGCCAACACCGCGGCGTGCGGGGCCGCGACCAGGCCGCTGGCAGATACCAGGACGTGCGCGGAGGCCTGCGCGGCATCGCCGGCCTCGCGCAGCGCCGCCGCGGCGGCGGCCACGGCCTGCCAGCGCGCCGCGTCGGCGGCGTCGCGGCGCAGTGCCTCACGCCACTGGCCTGCATTGGAAGGAGGGTGCACGGGCGCGTCTCCGTATGCCGAACGGCATATTCGAGGATATGCCGCCCAGCGGATGTTGCGCAAGCCGCCGCTGCCGATACTCGCTTCGCCCCGAGACGGCATCCCCTCAGCACACGGAGACTTCCCATGCGTCGCATCCTGTTCGCCCTGGCACTGGGCCTGACCACCACCTCCACCGCGCTGGCCGCGCCGGCGATGCACTACGACGGCGAGCCGGCGACGCCGGCCAGCAGCGCCGAACGCGAGATCGCCGGCCTGTTCGACCGCTGGAACGCGGCGCTGGCCACCGGCAATCCGCAGCGCGTGGCCGACCTGTACGCCCGCGACGGCGTGCTGCTGCCGACCGTGTCCAACCAGGTCCGCGCCAGCCGCGCCGAGATCGAGGACTACTTCAGCCACTTCCTCGCCGCCAAGCCGCGCGGGGCCATCAACTACCGCCAGGTGCGGCTGCTCGACGACGACAGCGCGGTCGACGCCGGCGTCTACACCTTCACCCTGAACAATCCTGACGGCAGCACCCGCCAGGTGCAGGCGCGCTACACCTTCGTCTACGAAAAGCGCGACGGGCGCTGGCTGATCATCAACCACCACAGCTCGGCGATGCCGGAACCGGTCGCCGCCGCCACGGCCAGCGCCGCAGCGAAGTGAACGTCGCGCCTGTCACCGCCGCCGCGGTGGTCGGGCGCACTTGAAAGCGGACTCCGGCAGCGCCATCCACACGACATCGTCGTCGCTGCCAGGAGTCCATGCCATGTTGGGAATCGGTGCCTTCAAGCAGCGCCTGCCGCGCCCGGGCGAGAGCCTGCCGGGACGCGCGCAGCCGCTGCCGCTGCACAACCGTCACTTCGTCAATGGCCACCCCTTGCGCGATGCCTTTGCCGGCCTGGAGCAGGTGCAGTTCGGCCTGGGCTGTTTCTGGGGCGCCGAACGCAAGTTCTGGTCGCTGCCCGGCGTGTTCAGCACGGCGGTCGGCTACGCCGGCGGCGAGACGCCTAATGCCACCTATCGCGAAGTGTGCTCCGGTCAGACCGGTCACACCGAGGCGGTGCTGGTGGCGTTCGACCCGCAGACCGTGCGCTTCGAGCAGTTGCTGCAGACCTTCTGGGAAAGCCACGACCCGACCCAGGGCATGCGCCAGGGCAACGACACCGGCACCCAGTACCGCTCGGCGATCTACTGCACCACCCAGGCGCAGTACGAGGCCGCGCTGGCCAGCCGCGACGCCTACCAGCAGCGCCTGGATGCTGCCGGCTACGGCCCCATCACCACCGAGATCCGCTTCCCGGCGCCGCCGTTCTACTACGCCGAGGACGAGCATCAGCAATACCTCGCCAAGAACCCCGGCGGCTACTGCGGGCTGGGCGGGACCGGAGTGAGTTGTCCTATCGGGCTGGAGGCCTGAGTCTCAACGCGGAGGTTGCGCCGCGGCCGACCCGCGCTCGGCTGCGGCGCGCCAGCACGCTTCTTGCGCGCTGCCCTCGTCCGTCCTTTGCTGGCTGGGAGCGGCTGGAGCCTGGGGTATCTCCGATCAAAGTCGCTCGTGAGACGGTAAGCGGCTTCCGCACACGCGGAGAGCCATGCCAGGACGAGGGTCGATAGCAACATCGCCAGCGCAATACCACCAGCACTCTGGTTGGATGGCGCAAAGAGATTGAAGGCGGCCGGTGCAAGCAACCAGGGCACGATTGCGGCCGCGTATAGCGCAATGGCTCCTTTTCGATAGCTCCTGGCTGATTTCCAGATCCCTTTGGGCACGAAGTGCGACTTGTCGTTCGACACCCCGATCATGCCTTTGGCCATCTTGCAGTAAGTCAGCACCTTTGCTGCATTGCTGCGTTCCAACGCGATCCTGATTTCGTCGCCGTCGAGATTGCCGCCGATGGCATTGCCGACCGCGATTTGCAACGCAGCCGCATCCGCAGCGCGCCAGGCACCATCCAGGGAAAGCGCGTAAAGGCGTTGCGTGCGTTTCACGGAGAGACTGAGAAAGCCGGTCCTCCATTTCAGAAAAAACATGGGAAGGGCTCCGGCTGCTGCGATGACGCCGGCGAGGTTGCTGTAGCGGCTTGCGAACTCGACGAGTGACATGACGCGCCTCTGGGCTGAACTCGGGGGCATGAAGCCACGGCACGCTCTCAATAAACGAGACTGAACTGCGCCGGGACGCAGCAGCGCCCATCGGCCGACGCCGCCTGCCTACTTGGCGATGCTCGTGTCGGGTTTGTCGGCGGCGGGCCGCAGCCGTGCCGCATAGCCGGACAACTGCAGCGCCTTACGTGGCGACAGCTCGGCCTTGAGCCGCACGATCGCCGCATCGCCGTCGCGGCTGCGGCCGAGCGCGTAGTCGGTGCGTGCCAGTTCCAGCGTCGCGCGCTGGCGGACCGTCAGATTGCCGAAGGGATCGAAGAACGAATCCACGCGGGTGCGGTCCTGCACGCCGGTCCAGCCGAATGCCAGCTCGGCTGGAGTTTCCTCGGCGAGCCGTGCGTAGCGCCGCCGTGCTTCGGCCGGTGCGAGCTGGCCGCTCAGCAGGGCCAGGCGGATCCGCAACAGCGCCGTTTCGGCGGCCGGCGCGTCGGCGGCGTAGGCAGCCAGGACGCGGCTCATCCATGCCCAGTCGACGTTGCCGGTCTCGGCCTGGGTGCCGAGCAGGTTGAAGGCGAGGATCGCGGCGCGCTGCGTCGCGGTGGTGGCGCGCGCGACCGCGTCCGCAGTGGGGCGCCCCAGTGTGGACGGCTGCACCAGCGCGATCGCCGGGTCGTGCGCAAGGATCGCCTCCAGGTCCGGTTTGTGGAAATAGCCAACCACGACCAGCACGGTCTTGCCCGGGTGCGCCAGCGCCGCGGCGCGGATGCGCTGGGCCTGCAGGAAGGTGCGGTACAGGTACAGGCGTCGCGGCAGGTCCTGGTCGGCACGTTGCGCCGGCGTCTGCGCCCACTTCTGCACCGCGGCCACGTTCTCGGCCGCATCCGCCGCAAAGAAGTCGCGCTGCAGGGTGGCCTTGTCGGGGAACGACAGGAATCCCTGGAAACCCTGCTCGCGGCGCAGTTCCAGCGGGGTGTCCAGGTCCACGCCGAAGCCGAGCCTGGCGTCCTCCACCGGCGGCATCCAGTCGATCGGACAGAGGGCGACCGGATGCGCCGCGGCGTACGGCAGGATCACGCCCTGCACCTCGTAGGTGTATTCGTAGTAATCGCCGCGCGCCGCCTGCTCCGGCGGGCGTTCGATACAGATCGCGTCCGGCGCGAGTTGCTCCAGGAACGCCGCTAGCACGCCCGGCTGGTCGCGTTCGGAAACCAGTTGCGCCGCGTGCTCCACGCCCAGGATCGCGATCCGGGTCGGTGCCGGTGTGGCGGCCATGCCGGTGGCACTGGCGGCGGCCAGCGCCAGCGAAAACAAATAACGCGCCATCCATCCGCGCATGCGCCTTATCCTGTCGACGTCGTGGAAGCACCCTGCTGGCGCGCTGGCATGCGTGACCGCCGTTGCGTCACGCCCGCCAAGGGTCGATCGCGACGCCGCGCTCAGCCGCCGATGGCGTACCTCACAGTGTGTGACGACAAGTGTAGTCATGTGGCGCCGCCGCCGTCTGCATGACAGGTGGCACTGGTCGCGTTACACGAACTCGGCCGCGAACATCTGCCGCATCTGCGCGATCTGCTCCTCGCGTTCGGGGTGCAGCAGGCGCAGGCATTCCTCGGCGAAACTGACCGGGCTGGTGCCGGGGGCGGTGATCAGGCCGCCGGCGCTGACCACGCGGCGCTCCTGGTAATGCGCGCTGCCGGCGTAGACGCCGGCGTGCTCGCGCAGGAAGGCTTCGGAATTGCTGGTGTGCGGGCGGCTATCGAGCAGGCCGGCGTAGGCCAGCGCCAGGGTCGCGCCGCAGATCGCCGCGACGCCGCGGCCAGTCTCCAGGCGCTGCTGCAGCAACGCGCTCAGGCCCGGAATCTCGCCGGCCTGCCAGCGGTCGCTGCCGGGCAGCAGCCACAGGTCGGCGTCCAGTGGCGCTAGGTCCGACAGCGCATGGGTGGGGTGCAAGTCGAGTCCGCCGATCGAGGTAACCGGTTTGCCGTCGATGCTGGCGATCTGGATCGTATCGCCGAACCAAGCCCGCGCCGCCGGCAGGATGGTGCCGATCTCCCAGTCCGCCACGCCGTCCACCATCACCACTGCGATCGTTGCCATTGCCTTGCCTCTGCACTCGGGCGCGCAGCATAGCCTGGGAAAAGTTGCGGCCGCGCCAACGGGGCGTCGAAAGCGCCATGGGTGATACGCGTTGTGGCTGCGCCTGTTTTGGCGTTCGTGGTTGGTGCGCATCGCGCAGCGCAAGCGCCTGTAGCGACGACATCTGATCGGGCGGGAAAACGGCGGCGAGAGGCGCACCCGCTTGGCCAATTCCCCATTCCCGTTTCCCTCTTCCCGGCAACCCAAGCGCAGCATCACCGCGCTTGGGGTGCAGGCAACACTCAACCGGCCAGCTTGTGCCGGATCGTGTCGCGCAGGGTCTGCAGGTCCTTGGCGAAGGTGTCGATGCCGCCGGCCAGCTTTTCGGTGGCCATCGGGTCGGCGGCCAGGTCGGCGGCCAGGTCGGCGGCGAAGCGCTTGGCGTCGATCGGCTCGATCTTGGCGCCGTCGGCCTGGCCGGGCGAGAGCTTGCGCGGCAGCGGGCCGTGGTCGGCGTCGAGCTTCTCCAGCAAGTCCGGCGAGATGGTCAGGCGGTCGCAGCCGGCCAGCGCTTCGATCTGCGCGGTGGAACGGAACGAGGCGCCCATGACCACGGTCTGCGAACCGCGGCGCTTGAACTCGTCGTACACACCGCGCACGAACTGCACGCCCGGGTCCTCGTCGATGGTCGCCGGGGTCTGGCCCTTGGCCACGTACCAGTCGAGGATGCGGCCGACGAAGGGCGAGATCAGGAACACGCCGGCCTCGGCGCAGGCCAGGGCCTGGGTGCGGTTGAAGATCAGGGTCAGGTTGCAGTCGATGCCGTCCTGCTGCAGCTGCCGCGCCGCCTCGATGCCTTCCCAGGTTGCGGCGACCTTGATCAGGATCCGGTCCTTGGGGATGCCGCGCTCGGCGTACATGGCGATGAATTTGTGCGCCTTGGCGATGGTGGCGGCGGTGTCGTGGGCCAGGTCGGCGTCCACCTCGGTGGACACGCGGCCGGGCACCAGCGCGCTGAGCTTGGCGCCGACGCCGATGGTCAGGCGGTCGGCGATCTCGTCGACCAGGGCGGCGTGGTCGCCGTCCTGGCCGCGCGCCCAGGCCAGCGCCTCGTCGATCAGGTCGGCATAGACCGGCAGGTCCAGCGCCTTCTTCACCAGGGTCGGGTTGGTGGTGCAGTCCACCGGCTTGAGCCGCTTGATCGCGTCGTAGTCGCCGGTATCGGCCACGACCACGGACAACTCGCGCAACTGGGCGAGCTTGGAGGGGGCGGAAGAGGTCATCGGTATCTCTCGGGAACGAGTGGGAACAAGGATAGGGCCGCGCACGTTAACGCGCTGCGCGCGCATTGTCGTCGTCGGCGCGCTGCACCGCGGTTACGCGCAGGCGCAGCGGGCGTCCGCCGGGCGCCTGCCAGTCGATCGACTGGCCCACGGCCAGGCCGAGCAGGGCGCTGCCGACCGGGGCCAGCACCGAGATGCGCGCATGCGCGGCATCGGCTTCGTGCGGATAGACCAGGGTCAGCTGATGGCGTTCGCCGTGCAGTTCGTCTTCGCACTCCACGCGGGAATGCATGGTGACGATGCCGGGGGGAATCTGGTCGGGCGCCATCACGGTGGCGCGGTCGAGTTCTGCGCCCAGCGCTTGCGCGGCCGGGTGCTGGTGCAAGGCAGGGGAGTCGAGCAGGGCTTCCAGGCGCGCGAGGTCGCGGCTGGAGACGATCAACGAGGGCGGCAGGCCGCTGTGGTGTTGCGAGGTCATGGACAGGCTCCGGTTGGATGGCACAACGAACGGAGGCGGCACCGCGCCGCCCCCGTTCCCATTGTGCAAGCAAGCCGGCGCCGATGCGACGTCGCGGCCGGTCGGCCTGTTCAGGCCACCTGGCGCGGCGCCTGGTCCGGCAGCGACGCCTGCGCCGGCAGCGTGAACAGCTCCTCGGGCAGTGCACCGAACAGGTGCGCCAGTTGCTGCAGGAACGCGCCCATCGCCGAACTGCGCCGCCACAGCATGGCGATGCGCCGGCTCGGCCCGCCGTCGGGCGCGAACGAGAGCAGGCGCAGGTTCGGCGGATTGGCCACCGGCGGCTGCACCGCCAGCAGCGGCAGCAGGGTCACACCGACGTTGGCGGCGACCATCTGCCGCAGCGTCTCCAGGCTGGTGGCCTGGAACTCGGCTTTCTCCAGCGCGCCGGACAGGTGGCACACGTCCAGCGCCTGGTCACGCAGACAGTGCCCGTCCTCGAGCAGCAGCAGGCGTTGCGCGTGCAGTTCGTCCATGGTCAGCGGGGTCGGCCGCCGCGCCAGCGGATGCTGCTCGGGCACCGCCAGCACGAACGGTTCCTCGAACAGGAATTCGGCATGCAATTGCTCGTCGTGCAACGGCAGCGCCAGCAGCGCCGCGTCCAGCCGGCCCTCGCGCAGGCGGGTCAGCAGCACGTCGCTCTTCTCTTCGATCAGCAGCAGTTCCAGCTGCGGGAAGCGCGCGCGGATGCGCGGGATCACATGCGGCAGCAGATACGGGCCGAGCGTCGGGAAAATGCCCAGGCGCACGGTGCCGGCTTCCGGATCCTGGCTGCGCCGCGCCGCCTCCTTCATCTGCTCGATCTCGGCGACGATGCCGCGCGCGCGGCTGGCGGCCTCGCGCCCGGCCGGGGTCAGCATGACCTTGCGCGGCGCGCGCTCGACCAGCGGCACGCCCAGTTCGTCCTCGAGCTTCTTGATCTGCGTGGACAGCGTCGGCTGGCTGACGAAGCAGGCCGCGGCGGCGCGCCCGAAATGCTTGTGATCGGCCAGCGCCACCAGGTATTTCAGATCACGCAGGTTCATCAGCGGGTTCCTCGGAACGCAGCGGCGGGAGGTGACGCAGGGTCACAGCATAGAGCGTGTTGCGCACTTGGCGACGAGACAGATGGGCGCGCGCGGTGGAGACCGCACGCCCTGGTCCCGCGCCGGCGAAGCGGCGCGGGACGGATGCGGATCAGGCCGCTTCGGCCACGCTGCCGCTGGCGACCGGTGCGCTGTGCCGGATCAGGTGGTCGAACGCGCTCAGCGCCGCCTTGGAGCCTTCGCCCATGGCGATGATGATCTGCTTGTACGGCACCGTGGTCGCATCGCCGGCGGCGAACACGCCCGGCAGGGAAGTCTGGCCGCGGTCGTCGACCACGATCTCGCCACGCGGCGACAGCGCCACCGTGCCCTGCAGCCACTCGGTGTTCGGCAGCAGCCCGATCTGCACGAAGATGCCTTCCAGCGCCACGCGATGCACATCGCCGCCGACGCGGTCCTTGTAGACCAGGCCGGTGACCTTCTGGCCGTCGCCCAGCACCTCGGTGCTCTGCGCGTTGACCAGGATGTCGACGTTGCCCAGGCTGCGCAGCTTGCGCTGCAGGACTTCGTCGGCGCGCAGCTTGCTGTCGAACTCGACCAGAGTGACGTGGCTGACGATGCCGGCCAGGTCGATCGCCGCTTCCACGCCGGAGTTGCCGCCGCCGATCACCGCCACGCGCTTGCCCTTGAACAGCGGGCCGTCGCAGTGCGGGCAATAGGCCACGCCCTTGTTGCGGTACTGGTCTTCGCCGGGCACGTTCATCTGCCGCCAGCGCGCGCCGGTGGACAGGATCACCGTGCGGCTCTTCAGCGAGGCGCCGTTGGCCAGCTTGACCTCGACCAGGCCATCGGCACCGGCCGGCACCAGCTGTTCGGCGCGCTGCAGGTTCATGATGTCCACGTCGTACTGGCGCACGTGCTGCTCCAGCGCCGCGGCCATCTTCGGGCCTTCGGTCTCCTGCACGGAAATGAAGTTCTCGATCGCCATGGTGTCCAGCACCTGGCCGCCGAAGCGCTCGGCCGCCACGCCTGTGCGGATGCCCTTGCGCGCGGCGTAGATCGCCGCCGCCGCGCCGGCCGGACCGCCGCCGACCACCAGCACGTCGAACGGCGCCTTGGCCGCGATCGCCGCCGCATCGCGCTTGGCCGCGCCGGTGTCGAGCCGGGCCACGATCTGCTCCAGGGTCATGCGGCCCTGGTCGAAGACTTCGCCGTTGAGGTACACGGTGGGCACCGACATGATCTGCCGCGCCTCGACCTCGTCCTGGAACAGCGCGCCGTCGATCGCCACGTGCTGGATGTTCGGATTCAGCACCGCGGCCAGGTTCAGCGCCTGCACCACGTCCGGGCAGTTCTGGCAGGACAGCGAGAAATAGGTTTCGAAGCGGTACTCGCCGGGCAGGTTGCGCACCTGCTCGATCAGTTCGGCGGTGGCCTTGGACGGATGGCCGCCGACCTGCAGCAGCGCCAGCACCAGCGAGGTGAACTCGTGGCCCATCGGCAGGCCGGCGAAGCGCAGGTGGATGTCGTGGCCGGGGCTGTTCAGCGCGAACGAGGGCGCGCGCTCGCCGCTGTCGCGGTGCACGTCCAGGGTGATCTTGTCCGACAGCAGCACCAGGTCCTCGAGCAGGTCGAGCATCTCGTGCGACTTGGCGCCATCGTCCACCGACGCGGTGATGTGGATGGGCCGGACGACCCGCTCCAGGTAGGCCTTCAACTGGGTTTTCAGATCGGCATCCAACATGGCGGACTCCTGACGTTGGGCAAAGCGAGGGGGAGGCACGCTGCCGGAGCAGCGCGCCGCGAAGAGGGAGGAGGGATGAACCGCAGCCGGCGCCGGCGCGCGATGCCGGCTGCGGTTCACCCCCACCCCCGCCGCGAGGCGGAGATGGGAGCGCGGGCGGCTTAGATCTTGCCGACCAGGTCCAGCGACGGCTTCAGGGTCTTCTCGCCTTCCTTCCACTTGGCCGGGCAGACCTCGCCCGGGTGCGAGGCGACGAACTGCGCGGCCTTGAGCTTGCGCAGAGTCTCGGTGACGTCGCGGGCGATCGCGTTGTCGTGGATCTCGAGGGTCTTGATCACGCCTTCCGGGTTGATCACGAAGGTGCCGCGCAGGGCCAGGCCTTCTTCCTCGATGTGCACGCCGAAGGCGCGGGTCAGCTGGTGGGTCGGGTCGCCGACCAGCGGGAACTGGGCCTTGCCCACCGCCGGGGAGGTCTCGTGCCACACCTTGTGCGAGAAATGGGTGTCGGTGGTGACGATGTAGACCTCGGCGCCGATCTTCTGGAACTCGGCGTAATGCTCGGCGGCGTCTTCCACTTCGGTCGGGCAGTTGAAGGTGAAGGCGGCCGGCATGAAGATCAGCACCGACCACTTGCCCTTCAGGTCCGCGTCGGTGACTTCGATGAATTCGCCATTGCGGTAGGCGTTGGCCTTGAACGGCTGGACCTGGGTGTTGATCAAAGACGACATGGAGTTTCCTCGTGGTTGCAATAGGGGTCGGGGGATGGAACGAGGCTCATGATAGGGGGCGCCGATAGATCCCTCAAATCGATTGATGGAATTGAATAGATAGGTTTCCTCTATCGATTCCCAAGCCTGGCTCTTTGCTGCACTGCCGCGCGAACAGCGCGTCAGCCGCCCAGGGCGCATGGGCGTCGGTCCGTTCTACCACGTTGGCTTTTCCGCGCTCGCTGCGTCATCGTGACAGCGATGAATGCGCCCACCCCCGAATCCCTGATGCGCGACGCCTGCACCCAGGTCGAGCGCGGCGATGCCGAAGCCTTGCTGCTGCACGCCCTGCAACGCGACCGTGCGTGGCTGTTCGCGCACGCCCGCGATCCGTTGGCGGACGAGGTGGCGGATGGGTTTCAGGCGCTGCTCGCCCGGCGTGCACAGGGCGAGCCGGTGGCCTACCTGACCGGCCGGCGCGGCTTCTGGACCCTGGACCTGGCGGTCGGACCGGCCACGTTGATCCCGCGCGCGGACACCGAGCGGCTGGTGGAACTGGCGCTGGAGCGACTGGACCTGGCACCGGGCCGCCGGGTCGCCGACCTCGGCACCGGCAGCGGCGCCATCGCCCTGGCCCTGGCCAGCGAGCGGCCGCAGGCGCAGGTGACGGCCACCGACCTCAGTGCGGAGGCGCTGGCGGTGGCGCAGGCCAATGCGCATGCCCACGGCCTGGGCAACGTCGCCTTCGTCCAGGGCCCGTGGCTGGCCCCACTGGCCGGGCAGCGCTTCGACCTGATCGCCAGCAACCCGCCGTACATCGCCGAGGATGACCCACACCTGCAGCAGGGCGATCTGCGTTACGAACCGGCCAGCGCCCTGGCGTCCGGTGCCGACGGCCTGGACGATCTGCGCCGGATCGTCGCCGATGCGCCGGCGCATCTGCTGCCCGGCGGCTGGTTGCTGCTGGAACACGGCTGGGACCAGGGCCCGGCGGTGCGCGCGCTGCTGGAGGCAGCCGGCTTCGCCGAGGCGGCGACCCACCAGGACCTGGAAGCGCGCGATCGGGTCACGCTGGGGCGCCAGCCGCTGGCCTGACCCGCCGGCGCCGGGGTATGGTGCGTGGGTAATGATGCCGGACATGGATGACCCGCAATGTTCACCCTCAGTCGCCTTTCGAATGCGATGCGCGTACCGCCCACGCCCGCCGTGGCACAGACGGGTGCGCGGCATGCCGAGGGTGCGTGGATCCCTGCCGGCGTGACCGCTCGTCGCAGGCCCCGTCTCAGAATCCTGCGCGCACTCGCTGTGGCTGCCATCCTCGTGGCTGGCGCGGGCTGCTCCAACGGCATCGACGTCGGCAACGATGGCGCAACCGGGCATCTGAATCCGCACCCGGTCAAACGCGACGAGGTCATCGCCACGTCCCATGCGCCGGGGCCGTGGGATGCGTTCGAGGGCGCCTACATCGGATAGGACGTCGTCAATAAGAAGTGCGTTCCGATGATCCCCTTCATTGGTCAACAGCAAGTCCCCAATACCGGACTCGACGTTCCGATGACCCGCGTAGACGACCATACGTGGAAGAGGTATTTCTACCGTGATGCGCTGCAGGATGAGGATTACTTCAAGCTTGGGGTGTGCCATTGGGACGTCACGAGCGTGAGCGCCAGTGCGATTGCTCAGGGCCTAAGGTTTGCGTGGAGCGGCTCTATGGAGAAGATTCTGCGCGAAGGTGGAGGGACCAGGTATTTCAAGAAGGTCGCGCATGGGGATAAGTCCCTGGTCCCTTACGGGGCACAGGATTTCGATCCTGCTGATCCTGAAGTGCTACAGCATCCGGACGCGTATTTCTCTGTCACCCTCGCTGTCAGGGAGGCCCAGCCGTGAAGGGGATTGATCAAGCGGTTGCCGATGCGGCCAACGACGCGTATGTGAATCGTCCTCGAAGCGATATCGCTGCAAGAAGCAGGTGCATTCAGGTGAGAGGCGCTACTGGGTTTTCGGCTTTTCCAGTGGCTCAGCTACAGGCTTCCAGTCAGTTATGTAACCAATACCTGACGCTGCCGCATGCCGGTATCAGAGCCCGATGGCGATTCATCAGGAAAATCCGGGCCATGGATGTGGGTCAGGATCTCACTTGTACCCTTCGCGCGATGGGCAGTGGCGACATGGTTTCCAGCGAGTAAGATCGCAGTCGCAACTTGGAGTCTTGATAAAGGAGAGGTGGCGCGATGAGCGACGAAAAGAGCACGTACAGCGACAATCCCTATCGTCCACGCGCCCGCACGATGCGCGATGCGCAACTCCTGCGCGACATGGGCAGCATCAATGCGGACGTCTACGCCAGGCTCGGCGCGCTGCCGCGTGGCGGGGTGCCGATTGCGCCCTGGCGCAAGCCGAGACTGCCATTGCCACCAGACCCCACTGCCGCGCTGCCTGCGGCCTATCCCCCCGAGGACGATACGATGAAACTGCACCACCTGGCCGCTGCCGCCATTATGCCCCTGGCCGCGACCGCCGCCGGTTGTTCGAAAGGTATCGATGTTGGCAACGACGGTGCGACCGGGCATCTGAATCCGCATCCGGTCAAGCGCTACGAGGTCATCGCCACGTCAAATGCGCCGGGACCGTGGGATTCTTTCAAGGGTGCTTACATTGGATATGACGTCATCAATAAGAATTGTGTGCCGATGATGCCAGTTCTTGGCGAGCAGCATGTGCCTAACACCGGGCTCGATATTCCTATGGTCCAGGTGGATGACCACACATGGAAGGGATATTTTTATCGCGATGCCCTGCTGGATGAAGATTATTTCAATCTCGGGGTTTGCCACTGGGATGTGACAAGTGTGGGTGTTAGCGCGATTGGCAAGGGTGTGAAATTCGGTTGGGGAGGGTTGTTGGAAAAAATCTTGCGCGAGGGTGGTGGGAAAAGCTATTTCAAGAATAGTTCTTATGGGGATCCTGCTTTGGTTCCCTATGGTGCGCTAGAGTTCCAGTCTGACGATCCCGAGGTTCTTAAAGACCCTGATGCTTATTTCCCAGTGACGATCACTGTTAAGGAAGTCAAGTCATGAAAGTCATTGATCAAGCGTTAGCTGATGCAAGTAATGACTCGTATGCCAACCGATCACAGCGTGATGTGGGCGATAACAATAGATATGTTTCTCTAGATGGTCAGGATTATAAGATATTTGGCTATGCCAGTGATCCGGCTACCGGCTTTCACGCAACTGCGTATCAAAGCGTTGCGTCGCCTCACAATGTTATTGTCGCGTACCGAGGTACTGATCCTGGTCTATTTTCAGGTAAGAGTGTTTCGGAAAAAGCGGACCACGCGCTGACGACGCTGCAGGACATCGCCGTCGATGCAAAGATGGTGCGAGATACCGTCAACGCGCAGAAGTCTGCGGCCGACGCGTTTACAGCGCAGATGATCGCCAAAGCGGCTGCGCAGGGCATCCCGAAAACCCAGATATTCGCTGCCGGCCACTCCCTGGGCGGCGCATTGGCGGAACTCCAGGCCGCCAAATATGGCCTGCGCGGCGCCACCTACAACGGCTTCGGCGCGGCGGACATGATCGATGGCCCGCCGCAGCCGGGCTTCCAGCTCACCAACTACCGCATGGCCGGCGACGTGGTGAGCGCGGCCAGTCCGCATGTCGGCAAGGTGGTGTCGCTGGCCAGCGAAGAGGACATCCAGAGCCTGCGGGCCGGCCGCTACCTGGATGCGCCGCCCGGGTCGGCGCCGCCAAACGCGCTGATCGCGATGCGGCTGAGCGATCACGGCGGCCAGCAGCACTTCAGCAGCGACAGTCCGGACAATATCCTGCAACCCCAGCGCTTCCAGGAAGCGACGCAGCGCTACGCGGCGAACAAGGACGCCATCGACCGCTTCGGCAGCGATGTGTCCTTCGCACGCGCCGAACTGTCCGAGTCGCTGCGGCAGATGCGCGGGAACGACGGGCAGGGCCAACTGTCGCCGAATCTGCGGAGGCAACTCAACGAGTACCTCGTGCTCAACGCCGATCCCGCCATTCGCGACACCATCGCGCGTGGCGCGCCCGTGCGCGGGGTTGCCGACGGCCTGCAACACGGTGCCGATGCCGTGCGCGCCGGCGGTCGCTACGTGCAAGCGCTGGACGAACGTATCGCGATCGTGGCGCGGGAGGGGGGGCGCCTTACCGCGCCCTTCATCCCGGTTGCGCCGCTGGCTGGACATGTGGTGGGCGAAGCCGCCCGTCTGCACGGTCAAGGTGCGGATGCGGCGGCGCGGTGGGTGGGCGGCGGGCTGGAATCGGCCAAAGGCGCCGTGGAGCGAGGCGCGCATGCGGCTGCCGACGCCGTGGTGGAGCGGATCCATGATCCTCGCTTCCAGGCGGGCGTGGCTAACGTCGCCAATCACATCGTCGATGCCTACGATGGCGCGCGGGTCGCGGCGAAAACCGCCACGCAGACGTATCAGCTCGGCAAGCAGGCGGTCTCCGATGGGATCGACCGGGCCGAACGTGCGGTGGCGCAAACCTACGACGCAACCAAGCACGTGGTGACCGAAGGCGCCCAGCAGGTCGGTCGTGCCGCCACCCAGACCTACGACGCCGCGAAGCATGTGGTGACTGAAGGCGCGGAGCAGGTTGGGCGCGCGGCCACTCAAACCTACGGTGCGGCGAAGCACGTGGTCATAAACGGTGTGGAGCATGTCGAGCGCACTGTCACGCAGACCTACGACGCGTCCAAACACGTAGTGACCGAAGGCGTTGCGCAAGCTGGACGTGCGGCCACCAGTGCCTATGATGCGGCGAAGCAAGCGGCCGACAGCGCCGCGCGGGTAGGCACGCAGGCGTACCAGAGCGCAAGGCAGACCGCCGCGCAGGGCATCGACGCGGCCAAGCACGTGGCTGGCCAGGCCTACGACACGCTGATCCATCCCGGGCAGTGGTTCCAGCGCAGCGCGCCGGCCGCCGCGCCCGCGCAGCCGCAGGCGCCAGCAGCGGCGCATCCGCATGGGGCGGCGGCGACGCCTGCCTCCGGAGCCCACATGGCACCGTCGGCCGCACAAACCTATGAGCGTGCGCAGACGCTGGGTGCGCTGTCTGCGTCCGATCAGGCCATGTTCGCGCGCATCCGCAGGGACGTACCGACGCGCATCGACGATGCGCACGTCGCGCAGGCGATGCTCGGCGCCAAGCAGGCCGGCATCGCCGGCGCCGACAAGATCGACCGGGTGCAGATGGCCGGCGACACGCTGTGGGTGTCCGGCACCACGCCGGGCTTTCGCGCCGCCACCGACGTGGCGCAGGCGCCTTCACCGATGCACGAGACGGTGCAGCAGACGCAGGCGTTCAACCAGCAGCGCGCGCAGCACCTGGCCATGGAAGCGCAGCAGCGGTTGCAGGACGCCCCTGGCGGCAGAGGCGCGCCGGCGATCGGTTGATCCCGACCCCGGTTGGCCGATCGGCGCTGCGCCAGGTCCGTTCGCGGCCGGCCGTTGCTGGTCAGCGCCGCTCAAGTGGCGCGCATGGGTAGAATCGCGGTTTTCCCGCAGGAGTCGCCATGCGCACGCTGTATCCCGAGATCGAGCCGTTCGACAGCGGCATGTTGCCGGTGGACGCACGGCATACCCTGTCCTACGAACAGTGCGGCAATCCGCACGGCAAGCCGGTGGTGCTGCTGCATGGCGGTCCCGGCGGCGGCTGCAACGCCAAGATGCGCCGCTTCCACGATCCGGCCAGGTACCGCATCGTGCTGTTCGACCAGCGCGGCTCCGGCCGCTCCACGCCGCATGCCGACCTCGTCGACAACACCACCTGGGACCTGGTCGCCGATATCGAGCGGCTGCGCACGCACCTGGGCATCGACCGCTGGCAGGTGTTCGGGGGCAGCTGGGGCTCGACCCTGGCGCTGGCCTACGCGCAGAGCCATCCGGAGCGCGTCACCGAACTGGTGCTGCGCGGCATCTTCATGCTGCGTCGCTGGGAACTGGAGTGGTTCTACCAGGAAGGCGCCAGCCGCCTGTTCCCGGACGCATGGGAGCACTACGTCGCGGCGATCCCGGCGGTGGAGCGCGCCGACCTGATCTCGGCCTTCCACCGGCGCCTGACCAGCGACGACGAGGCGACCCGTCTGGCCGCGGCCAAGGCCTGGAGCGTGTGGGAAGGCGCGACCAGCTTCCTGCACGTGGACGCCTATTTCGTCGACAGCCACGAGGACCCGCACTTCGCGCTGGCCTTCGCCCGCATCGAGAACCACTACTTCGTCAATGGCGGCTTCTTCGAGGTCGAGGATCAGTTGCTGCGCGATGCGCACCGCATCGCCGACATCCCCGGGGTGATCGTGCACGGCCGCTACGACGTGGTCTGCCCGTTGGCCAATGCCTGGGACCTGGCCAAGGCCTGGCCGAAGGCGACGCTGCAGATCACCCCGGCCTCCGGCCATTCCGCGTTCGAGCCCGAGAACGTCGACGCGTTGGTGCGCGCCACCGACGGCTTCGCCTGAGTCCGCGCGCGGCTGCATAGCGCGTTCACGGAAGGGCGGTGCTGCGCATGGCGGCACCGTCCACTGCAATGATTCAGCAGGTCAGCGCGTTGCCGGGTTCGCATCCGGCGGCGGTGATGGCACCGGTCGCTGCGCAGGGGCGCGTGTCGAGCTGTGCCTGCTTGGTCTCGTCGGTCCACACCACGAACGATTCGAGCACGTTGTCGCCGAAGGTGGTGCTGATCGCCACGTCGGCGGCGTCGCGGCCGCGCGCGATCAGCACCCGGCCGATGCGCGGCACGTTGTGGCGTGCATCGAAGGTGTACCAGCGCCCGTCGAGGAAGGCTTCGAACCAGCCGGAAAAATCCATCGGTGCGTCCGAGACCGGGACGCCGATGTCGCCCAGATAGCCGGTGCAGTAGCGCGCCGGGATGTTCATGCAGCGGCACAGCGCGATCGCCGCATGCGCGAAGTCGCGGCACACGCCGCGCCCTTCCTGCAGCGCCTGCGCGGCGCTCTTGGTGGCGCAGGCATGGGCATAGCCGAAGGCGATGCGCGTATGCACGTAGTCGCAGATCGCCTGTACCCGTGCCCAGCCGGGCGGCGTGCCGCCGAACAGCTCCCAGGCCATGCCACTGAGCAGGTCGGTCTCGCAGTAGCGGCTGCCGAGCAGATACACCAGGGTGTCGTCGGGCAACTGCTCCACTGGGGTCTGTGCGGCGTCGTAGCGGTACTGGTCCGGCAGTCCGCTGTCGCGCACCACCGCATCGGCACGCAGGGTCAGCGTTCCGGCGGGCGCCTGCAGGCGCGTGCAGCGGTTGCCGAAGCCATCGCGATAACGGTGCAACGGCAGCGCCGGCACGCTGTGCAAGGCGGTTGCGGCAACGATGTCGTCGCGGCGGCTGTCGTGGATGTCCAGCATCGCCAGCATCGGCGTCGCTTGCGCGAACCGGTAGCGGATTTCGTAACCGAGGCGGATGAGCATGTGGGGTCCGGTGCGGGGCGGGGTGCCGGCGGACCGGTCCAGCCCGAGCGTGCGCAGGAGACACTCAGCTTAGTGTGAAGGCGGGCGGCAGCCGCTTCAGCATGCTGAGCGGCGTCGTGGCCAGTGCATGCCGAACGGCCGCAGGGGCAACCGGGCGTTGCGGATCGCGGGCGCCGCTGCGCCAGCCGCGTACCGCTGCACTGGGGGCGCATCGCGGCGGCGCTGCCGGTCGCGGACTGCTTGGTTGCGGGCGAGCGGTCGTCGTCGAACGGGGTCGCGGATCGACACGCCAGGCGATGTCCAGCGACGTCTCGCTCCGGTCTCGCAGGCTTCATTCTCCTTCAGCGTCCGCACACCTGCCGTAGACTGCGCTGCCGCGCGCTGCCTGCCCGACGACGTATGATTCCGCTATTGACCTTGCGTGAGACGCTGGATGCCTTTGCCGCCTGCAACGACGACGGCCACGTGCACGAGGCGTTCGGCTGGGTGCATGCCACCGGCGAGGATCCGCTGCAGGCGCGCTTCTGGTTGCCGCCCGACGAAGCCACTGCATTCGGCGACGATGACACACCGCCCGCGGCGGCGCGCGCGCTGGGCTTGGCGCCCTACCTGGAACCGGCGACGTTCGCCGACGTGCTCGACGTGCAGAAGCGGCAACGCCCGCTGTCGACGTTATACGACTACGCGCAGGCGTTGGCCTACTACGCGGAGTACGACGCGTTCCTGCAGGTCGAGGGTGTGGACGAGGCGCTCGGCGAGGCGGACGAGGACGCTTGGGAGGCGGCGCGCGCGGTTGGCGTCGGTGCAGGCGTCTTTGCCTCGTTCGATCTGGTGCTTGCGCGCTGTCCGCCCGAATGCGTCAAGCCGATAGCGCAGCAGGTCGCGCACCTGCTGGACTGGCCGATCGGCCAGGCGTTGGCCGCCTGTCGCGCCGGGTCGCTGACCGTGGGCGAGGCATTGGATGGTCTTCGTGCCGCGGCGATCGCGGCCGATTTCGCCGCACTCGGCGTTCCGCTGCAGGTGCAGGGCTACAAGGCGTTTCCGTGGATGCCAGTGCCGACGCTGGCATGAGGCGTGGTGCGGGAAGGGCGTCGGCGTTACTCAGCCCAGCGCCAGCAACTGCGGCTGCAGCCTGGTGAAGATCCGCGCCAGCCGCTGCGCCCAGGCCTGCTGGCCGGCGGCATCGGCGATCAGGTCCTGGCGGATCTCCAGTTCCACATGCGGCAGGCCGCGGCCTTCGCCGTGCACGGGCACCGCGTAGTCGCTGCTGTCGCTGACCGCGTACGGCGCGTTGTCGCCGACCAGCAGGTCGTCTTCCTCGCGCAGCGCCTGCAACAGCGCGTGGGCGAAACGGGTGTCGCGGTGGTAGAGCACGCCGGCATGCCAGGGCCGCGGCACGCCGTCCATCACCGGGGTGAAGCTGTGCATCATCACCAGCAGGGTGGGCCGGGCGGCGGCGCGGCGCGCGTCCAGTTCGGCGGCGATGCGCGCGTGGTAGGGCGCATGCACGGCGTCGATGCGCTGCTGCCGCTGCGCCGCCGTGGGCCCGGCATTGCCCGGCACCACGGTGTGGTCGCTGACCGGCGGAATCAGCGTCGGCGAGGCCAGCGGGCGATTGCAGTCGATCAGCAGCCGCGAATAGGTCTGTTCGATCGCCCAGGCGTCGAGCAGCGCGGACAGCGCGCGGGTGGTGCCGGCGATCCCGATGTCCCAGCCGATGTGCCGATCCAGTTCCGACTGCGCCAGGCCGAGGCCGTGCAACGCGCGCGGCACTGCCTGTCCCGCGTGATCCGCCAGCAGCACGAACGGCGATGTACCGTTTGGTCGGTGGATGCTGAACACCGCCGGGTCGTCCGCGCCCAGCAGCGGCGGCAATGCGTGGCTGAGACCCTCAGCCACGCGGCGTGCCGTCGAGCTCGTGTTCGATCATCCACAGCCCCGCCCACAGCTTCGCATCCAATGCGTAGCCTTCGCCCATCTTCTGCACCAGCCACGCGGCGGCACGCGTGCGCGGCACCGAATGCACGGTGATGTCCTCGCTGGCGTCGCCGCCGCCGTTGCCGACCTTGCGCAGGCCGCTGGCGCGCACGAAGGCGATCTTCTCGTTGCTGGCGCCGGCCGAGGTCGGGCCGATCAGCAGCACCTCGGCGTGCTCGGCGGTCCAGCCGGTTTCCTCTTCCAGTTCGCGCACCGCCGACACCTCGATCGATTCGCCGGCATCGATGTCGCCGACCAGTCCGGCCGGCATCTCGATGGTGCGCGCCTGCAGCGGCACGCGGAACTGTTCGACGAACAGCACCTCGTCGTCCGGCGTGACCGCCACGATGATCGCGGCCAGGCCGCCGGCGTGCACGCGCTCGGAATACTCCCAGGTGCCGCGCACGACCATGCGCTGGTACTTGCCTTCGTAGACGACGCGGGGCGGGGAATCGTGGCGGGGCATGGGCAGCTCGCAAGATGGCGGAGGAAGAGGGCGCGGTCGCGCACGGCGCGGTCCGGCGATGCGGTGCAGTGTAGAACGTGCGTTGTGTTTTTTATGCGCGCCAGGTCGTGCCCGGGGTCGCTGGCGGCGCGCGAGTCGCTCGGCGCCGGTCGCGACGGCACGGTGCAACCGGCACAGCGCGTGCGAGGGCGTGCCTGCTTCGGGCAGCGGCATCGCCTGCCCGTGGCGAAGGCCAGCGCTCAGCCGGCCACAAACTCCAGGCCGGCCGCCTGCAGCAGGCGGCGTCGGGTCAGCGGCCCGAAGCGCAGCGCCTCGCACAGGCCGTGCAGCATGTCGGCATCGGCCGCGCCGCGGGCGAAATTCACGGTGGCCGTGTGCAGCGGCGCGTCCAGGGCGATGGTGGTCAGCTGCCGCCACAGCAGCGCGTGCTCGCGCTGCTCGCGCAGGCGTACGGCCATCTGCGCGGCGCCGCGCAGGCGCAGGAACGCCACTTCGTCGACCCGCGCCAGCAGCGTGTCCAGGTCGCCGAAATGCGCCAGCAGGATCGCCGCCGACTTGGCGCCGATGCCGGTGACGCCGGGGATGTTGTCGATCGCATCGCCGGTCAGCGCCAGATAGTCGGCAATCTGGTGCGCATGCACGCCGTGGCGCGCCTTGACCCCGGCCGCGCCCCAGCGCTGGCCGCGGCCGTAGTCCCATTGTTCGTCGAACTCCAGCAGCAGCTGCGACAGATCCTTGTCGGCGGACACGATCACGCCGTGGAAACCGTCGCCGCGCGCACGGTGCAGGGCGCTGCCGATCAGGTCGTCGGCCTCGTAGTCGTGGTGCGCCAGCACGCCCAGGCCCAGGGCCGCGCACAGCGCCTTGCAGTGCGCGAACTGGCGGCGCAGCGCGTCCGGCGCCGGCGCGCGATTGGCCTTGTAGGCGGCGTACAGACGATGCCGGAAACAGCTGTCCAGCGCTTCGTCGAAGGCGATCACGATGTGCTGCGGGCGCTCGCGCTCGAGCAGGTCGAGCAGGAAGCGGGCGAAGCCGTGCACCGCATTGGTCGGCCAGCCCTGCGCGTCCTGGAACTCGTCGGGAATCGAATGCCAGGCGCGAAACACGTAAAGGCTGGCGTCGACCAGGTACAGCGGCCGCGACAGGGGCAGGCCTGCGTTCACGGCGTCCAGTCGCTGAGCAGCGCGCGCGGATCCGGCCGCTCGCGCTCCGGCACGTCGAGGCGGGCGGTGCCGATGTGGATGAAGCCGGCGACATGCTCGTGTTCGGCCAGGCCCAGCCGCGCGGACACCGTTTCGTCATACGCCATCCAGCCGGTCAGCCATTGCGCACCGAAGCCGTAGGCCTGCGCGGCCTGCAGCAGCGCGAAGCACACCGAACCGGCGGTCATCCACTGTTCGATTTCTGGCACCTTGTGTCCGCGCTGCAGGCAGGCGATCACCGCGATCACCACCGGCGCATGCGCGAAGCGTTCGCGATCCTTCTCCACCGCCGCCGGCGCCGCGCCGGGATCGCGCTGCTGAGTGCGCGCGGCGAGGATGTCGCCCAGGGCCTGGCGCGCCGGGCCGGCGATGCGCAGGAAGCGGAACGGCACCAGCTTTCCGTGATCGGGGACACGCACTGCCGACTGCAGCATGGCCAGCAGCGTCTCCGCGTCCGGTCCCGGCTCGCCCAGCTGCTTGGATGGCACTGAACGGCGCGCATCCAGCGCTTGCAGCGAATGAATTGTGCGCATAGTCTCGATTCCGTGGGGCGGGCGCGGAATTATAGTCGGGCGCTCGCAGGCGGCAGCGGATGCCGCAGTTACACGGACAATCGCGTTGTGTTGCTGATCTGCCGCTAGCTTCCGAATTGACGTCGGTCTCACTGCTGCCTGCGTATCACACTGCCATGACCCTTGCTGAATACGCTGAAGAGTTGTCGCCCAGCCGCAACGCGGATCTGCTCGATCAGGTCCGGGATGTGGTGTCGGTTCCGCTCGCCGGCGCCTTCGGCGAGGTGCTGGATGTGCTGGCTGAAGCGCTGTTCCGCATGGCCGAGCGCGCCGGGCCGACCCAGAACGATTATTTCGAGGCGATCCAGCTGCTGCGCCAGCAGCGCGAGCCGATCGCAGCGCGCTTCCGCGCGCACCTGGCCCAGGCCTGGCAGGCGCTGGAAGCCGGCCGCCCGCTGTCGGTGGAGCGCAGCCTGGCGCGCGAGCGCGGCGACCTCAGCCTGGTCTCGGAACAGGAACTGGACGTGCGCCTGGCGGTGCGCAACCTGGCCGGGGCGATCCAGCACCGCTGGCGGCCGGAGCTGATGCGGCTGAACCGATTCCTCGGCTTCATCGCCGGCGGCCAGCGCATCGATGCCGACAACAACCCGTTCGGCCCCGAGCACGTGGGCGCGGCGGTGTATGCGGCGCTGCACGGGCTGGTGCTGGCGCCGCAGGTGCAATTGGCGATCGTCAAGATCTGCGAGCAGGAACTGCAGGAGCGCGTCGGCGAACTGTATGCGCAACTGGAGCAGCGCCTGAACGAGGTCGCGCGCGCCCGCGCGCTGCCGAGCGGGCGCCCGCGCCGCCGCGGCATCCCGCGCCTGGGCGCGAGCGAGGACGAGGCGGCGCCGGACTGGATCAGCCGCTTCTTCGAGAACTGGGACACCGCCGCGCCGCTGTCGGCGGCGCCGCGCCGCGCCGCACGCGCCCTGGACGCGCACGCGCGCAACGAGCAGGAGGTGCTGCCGCCGGCGCTGCGCGCGCTGCTGCACGAGGCGCAGCCGGACGCGGGCCCGGGCGACGGCCGGCGCTGCCTGTCGCCGCGCGAGCTGCTGTCGGTGCTGTCGTTGCTGCAGACCATGCCCTTGGCCGGATTCGCCGCGGTCTGCGAACACGGCGGCCCGCTGGCGCAGGGCCTGCGCCGGCAGATCGCCGGTATCGGCGCCTCGCTCGGCCTGGACCCGGCCAGCACCTGCCTGGATCCGGCCGATGCCGACACCCTGGATCTGGTCGGCCTGCTGTTCGATGTGATGCTGGAGGAATGCGTGCTGCAACCCGCGCAGCGCGAACTGCTGGGGCAGATGCTGGTGCCGATGGCCAAGGTGGCGCTGATCGACGGCCGCCTGTTCGTGCGCGACGGGCATCCGGCGCGGCGCCTGCTCAATCTGCTCGCCGACGCCTGCGACGGCAATGCCGGCAGCACCGGCCCGGAGCAGGCGCTGCTGGCGCAGGCGCAGGCGGCGGTGGAGCGGGTGGTGCGCGATTTCGACGAGCACCTGGCGGTGTTCCTGGCGCTGGAGGCCGAGTTCGGCAGCGCCTACGAGCAGTACCGGCGCCGGGTGGAGATCGCCGAGCGCCGCGCGGCCGAACTGCAACGGGCGGAGGAGCGCCGCGAGGTCGCCCGGCAGCGCGCCGCGCAGGCCCTGCACGATCTGCTGCAACAGGCCGGCGACGACCTGACCGTGCCGCTTCCCATCGAGGCCTTCCTGCGCCAGTCCTGGTGCCAGTACGTGCAGCAGTCGGCCTTGCGCGACGACGGTCAGGGCAGCGCGCTCGCCGCGGCGCTGGCGCTGGGCGATGCGGTGCTGGCGCAGTGCCGCCAAGCCCAGAACGGTGCGGTGCCGGTAGAAGGCTGGCTGCAGCCGCAACATGCCGAGCTGACCCGGCTGTGGACCAGCGTCGGCCTGGACGCCGCGGCGGCCGAAGCCGCCTGGCAGGCCCTGCACACGGCGCTGGACGACCTGGCGCACGCGCGGCCGCTGCAGGCCGCGCTGCCGGCGACGGGCGTGGACGTGCCCGAGCCGCCCGCCGCCGAGACCGTGCCGGCACTGCCGGAACCGGTCCAGGCCACCGATTTCGACCACATCACCGCCGATTACTTCCGTACCCTGCCGCTGGGGACCTGGCTGGACTTCGTCGACCGCGAAGGCCGCGTGCAGCCCGGCAAACTGACCTGGGTGAGCCCGATCTCGGCGCGCCTGCTGTTCGTCAACCGCCGCGGCGGGCGGCTGTGCGTCGCCTCGGCCGAGGCGCTGGCAGTGATGGCGCGGCTGGACCGGCTGCGCCTGCATCGCGACGACGATGCCTTCTACAGCGCCATGCAGGGCGTGGTCGACCGCCTGGAACGGGTGGCGGTGGCGGCCTGATCCTCGACGGGCGTGCCGTATTCATGCCGCATTGCCGCCGTAGTGACGCCTTCCATGCCTACGATCCTGCACGAGGTCACGTTCTGGAGCCAGAAATGCGCAGCGCATCACGGTCGCTGTTCAGACACCTTGCCTACCATGCAGGAGCGGAAACAGGGGCCGCGTCCGATCGTCTTCCACCTTCCTTCTATCTGGCGCCGTCCATGGCGCGGAGCCGTCGCGCATGAGTTTCAGCCCCAGCCCGCACGCACACCCGGCGCGTGACCCGCGCCTGTTGACGCAGGCGCGCGAGGGCATGCTGCCAGTGCTGGGCCAGGCCTTCGCCGCGGCGCTGGCGCATTTCGACGACGTGCTGTTCGATCGCGCCGAGAGTGCCGGCGCGTCGCAGTTGCTGTTCCTCGACGGCATGCGCGAACTGCGCCGTCGTCGCGACGAGATCGCCGCGCGCTTCCGCGCCCAGCTGCATACCGCCTGGGAAGCGCTGGAGGCCGGCGCGCCGCTCTCGGCCGAAGTCGCCCTGGCCGGCTACGGGCAGGGCCTGAGCCTGATCTCCGAACACGAGCTTGAATCGCGGCTGGCGGTACGCAACCTCGCCAGCGTGCTGCTGCGCGAATGGAAGCCGGTGCTGACCCGCATCGACCGGCGCCTGGGCTGGATCGCCGGCGGCCTGGAGCTGGATGCGGACACCAACCCGATCGGCCCCGAACACATCGGCGTGGCCGTGCATGCCGCGTTCTCCACCAGCGACCTGGCCCCGGAAGTGCGGCTGGTGCTGATCAAGCTGTGCGAACGCGACTTCACCGCCGGGGTCGGCAAGCTCTACCAGGACCTGGACGACAGCCTCGCCCAGGCCGGGATCATGCCGGAGATCTCGCGGCCGCGACCGCCGCCGCCGCCGCGGCGCGCACCGCCGCCGGAGCAGCGCCCGCCGCGCGAGGCAGGCGCTGCCGGGGATGGCGTCGGTGCCGAGCTGGGCGAGGACGAAGAGCACTACGCGCCGGCCTGGGCCAACCGCTTCGTCAACCGCTGGGCCGAGCGCCGCGGCAGCCTGCAGGCCGGCGAGCGCTACGACGACGGCGAGGCGCGCCTGCCCGGCGGTAGTCAGGGCGTGTTGCTGGAGGCGTTGCACGAACTGTTGCAGCAGACCCGCAACGCGCGCGAGAGCGCCACCTCCGCGGCGACCGCGGCGGTCGGCCAGCAACGCCCGCTGAGCCAGCGCGAGATGATGTCGGTGCTGTCGCTGCTGCAGGCCACGCCCAGCGCGACGCTGCGCGCGGCGATCGGCGACGACAGCGAGTCGCTTGCGCAGCGGCTCAAGAGCGAGGTGCTGTCCAACGCCACCCAGTTCGGCGTGGACCCGGCGCACGCACGGCTGGATCCGGTCGACGAGGATGCGATCGACCTGGTCGGCATGCTGTTCGACGTGATGCTCGACGAGCGCGACCTGGAGGGCCGCTCGCGCGAATTGATCGGCCGGCTGGTGGTGCCGTTCGTCAAGGTCGCATTGCTGGACCGGCGCATGTTCGTGCAGAAGACCCATCCGGCGCGGCGCCTGCTCAATTCGCTGGCCGAGGCCTGCGAGGGCAACACCGGCGAGAGCCAGGCCGAGCGCGTGCTGATGGGCAAGGTCGAGGAGATCATCGACCGGCTGGTGGCCGAGTTCAACGAGAACCTGGCGATCTTCCTGACCCTGGAAGAGGAATTCCGCGATTTCCTGGTGCAGCACCGCCGACGCATCGAGATCGCCGAGCGCCGCGCCGCCGAGACCCAGCGCGGCCAGGAGAAGCTGGAACTGGCGCGGCAGCGCGCCGAGGCCGAACTGCAGGTGCGCCTGCAGGGCCGGCAATTGCCGCAGGCGTTGCAGGATTTCCTGCGGCAGCCGTGGCAGCACCACCTGACCATGGCGATGCTGCGCGAAGGCGAGGGCGGCCCCGGCGTGCGCGATGCGCTGGCGCTGGCCGACGGCCTGCTCGAGGAAGCCGCCGAGGCGCAGCGGCACATCGTCGGCAAGCCCTGGCTGCAGGCCTGGCAGGGCGCGCTGCAGCGGGTCTTCGCCAGCGTCGGCCTGCATGCCGAGGCGGCCACGGCCGCGATCGACGCGCTGCACGACACGCTGCAGGCGGTGGCCGAGCTGCGCCCGGAACTGGAGCGGCCGCTGCCGGAGCTGCCGCAGGTGGCGCTGCCGCAGCCGCCGGTGCAGGAGGCGCAACCGGTGGACGTGGCGCCGCCGCAGACCATGGACGATTTCGACAACGCCGATGCCGACCGCTTCCGCACGATGCAGATCGGCACCTGGCTGGATTTCGTCGACCGCGACGGCAAGATGCAGGCCGGCAAGCTGTCGTGGGTGAGCCCGATCTCGTCGCGGCTGCTGTTCGTGAACCGGCGCGGCGTGCGCTTCTGCGTGGCCTCGCCGGAAGAACTGGCGGTGATGGTGCGGCTGGGCCGGCTGCGCGCGCACGTGGACGACGGCGCCTTCGACAGCGCCATGCAGGGCGTCATCGACCGTCTCGATCCGCATAGCGCGACCTTGCACTGAGAGCACCGCGGCGGCGCGGGCGATCGCCGCCGTGGCGTTGCACGTGTCGCGTGCTGCTCGACTGCCCGTATCGGCGGCGTCAGCGCATCGCCAGCGACGCGTTCCGGCGGCCGTTGGTCGCTATGCCATCGCGACCGTAGGGGCGGCTTCAGCCGCGAGGGGCTTTACTCGGAGCCCCATTCGCGGCTGACGCCGTTTCCTGTCTGTCGGCCTTGGCTGGATCAGGCGGTCTCCTCCGCCGCGACCGGGTTTCCTCGCGCTGCCGGTCGCGGCTGCCGCCGCGCCTGCGCCTGACCCGCGTTGGCGATCGCTTGCCGGCGATGCAGGGGTTCCTCGCACGCCGCGTCCTTCCCGACCTGGCCATGCCCCTGGCCGCCCCGGCGGAGAACACGCCTTCGCCGAGGCGGCGTGCGCCGGGCGCCCTCGGGTCGGGGGCGCCAACGCGCCCGGTCGCCGATGCCCACTTGGCGTGCGCGACGCCTCCACCTGGCGTGCGGACGCTGTAGGATCGGCGCGGACGACAGGCAAGGCACGGGGAATCGCATGGCAGTGCAGGTGCTGGTGGTAAAGGAATCGGCGCAGGGCGAACGCCGCGTGGCGGCGACGCCGGAGACGGTCAAGAAACTGGTCGCCCTGGGCGCGCAGGTGCGGGTCGAGCCGCAGGCCGGCGTGTCGGCCGGCTTCGTCGATGCGGCCTACCTGGCCGCCGGCGCCAGCCTGGCCGATCCCGACAGCCCGGCGCAGGCGGATCTGGTGCTGTGCGTGCAGCCGCTGCCGGCGGTGGCGCTGCAGCAGCTCAAGGAGGGCGCCGGCGTGGTCGGCATCCTGCAGCCGCAGGCCGATCCGGCGCGCGCGGCGGCGCTGCAGGCGCGGCAACTGGTCGCCTTTCCGCTGGAACGGCTGCCGCGCACCACCCGCGCGCAGGCGATGGACGTGCTCAGCTCGCAGGCCGGCATGGCCGGCTACAAGGCGACCCTGATCGCCGCGCAGCTGGCGCCGCGTTTCTTCCCCATGCTGACCACCGCGGCCGGCACCATCCGCCCCTCCAAGGTGCTGATCGTCGGCGCCGGCGTGGCCGGCCTGCAGGCCATCGCCACCGCCAAGCGCCTGGGTGCGCAGGTGGAGGGCTTCGACGTGCGCCCGGAAACCCGCGAGCAGATCGAATCGTTGGGCGGCAAGTTCCTCGATCTCGGGGTCAGCGCCGCCGGCGAGGGCGGCTACGCGCGGCAACTCACCGACGACGAGCGCGCGGAGCAGCAGCGTCGCCTGGCCGAGCACCTGAAGGGCATCGACGTGGTGGTGTGCACCGCCGCGGTGCCGGGACGGCCGGCACCGAAGATCCTCAGCGCGGCGATGGTCGCCGGCATGAAGCCGGGAAGCGTGGTGGTGGATCTGGCCGCCGAGACCGGTGGCAATTGCGAGCTCACCCGGCCGGGCGAGACCATCGAACACGCCGGCGTGACCATTGCCGGGCCGTTGGATCTGGCCAGCATGGGCGCGGTGCATGCGAGCGAGATGTACGCACGCAACGTCTACAACTTCGTCGCCCTGTTCCTGAAGGACGGCGCGATCGCCTACGACTGGAACGACGAACTGCTGGCGAAGACGCGCTGGACGGCGTGAGTGCGGCCGCGATGGTTGGGCGCCGGCTCGGGCGGCGCTGATCTGCGGCCAAGGTGAGCCCGTGCAAGAGCGGCTTCAGCTGCGACGGGCGCTACCGAAAACGCCGCGTCGCGACTGGAGCGCGACTTCGGAAGTGTCCCGTGGGAGCGGCTTCCAGCCGCGACCGGGTTCACCGGGAACGCCGTGGGGGCTGAAGCCGCTCCTGCGAGGCGATTTCTGCGGCGCTGGACTCCATGCGCCGCACACGACGAGGCGAGGGCGCGCGCGCCATGCGCATCTGGCTTGAACCGGCGCCGCGTTTCGCCTACCTGGCAGCATCCGGCGGCGGCAGGTTGTCCGGGCCGGCATTGGCGCGGATCCAGGCGGCGCGTTGCGCCGGCGTCATCGCTTCCCAGCGGTCGCGCAGCGCCTTGCGCTGGTCCGGCGGCAGCGTGCGCATGCGCTCGAACAGCACCCGCGCCTCCTCGCGCTGCTGCGGGGTCATGTCCTCGTAGCGGCGAGCGCCCTTGCGTGCGCGGTCGCGTTGCTCGGGGGTCATCGACTGCCAGCGCTGCGCGTGCTCGAACATGCGTCGGCGTTGCTGCGGGGCATCGTTCCAGCGCTGGCGCAGGGGGGCGATCAGCAGCTCGCGCTGCTGTGGGCTCAGGTGTTCCCAGTCGGGCAGCGGCGGGCCGGAGTCGTCGTCGCGGTCGGCCGCGCTCGGCGGTGGCGGCGGCCCGGGCGGGGGCGGGGCGGCGAAGGCCGCCGGGACGGCAGTGCCGGCCAGCAGCGTCAGCGCCAGGGAGAGACGGATCAGGCGAGTCATCGGGTTCATTCCATTGCCAGCGAGGTATCGGAGCCCAGCCACAGGTACAGGTCGGGATTTTCGTCGAGCATCGCGGTCGCGGCCTGGTCGCTGTCGGCGGCCGCGCCGGCGCGCACCGAGGCGGTCGCGGCCACGGTCGTGGCAGTGGCGGGGGCGACGCTGGGGGGGGGGGGGGGGGG
>NZ_NKUH01000113.1:0-27269 GCF_009192895.1 Xanthomonas sp. LMG 12460
CACCACGAGGCTGCGCCCGTACCCTCACCCCCGACCCCTCTCCCGGTGGGAGAGGGGAGTGTCATTCGGGGTCGAGGCGTGCAGGCGCATCACTTGCGCTGATCGATCGGCACGAACGCCTGATCCTCCGGCCCCACGTAGTGCGCGCTGGGGCGGATGATCTTGCCGTCGACGCGCTGCTCGATGATGTGCGCGCTCCAGCCGGCGGTGCGGGCGATCACGAACAGCGGGGTGAACATCGCCGTCGGCACGCCCATCATGTGGTAGCTGACCGCGCTGAACCAGTCCAGGTTGGGGAACATCTTCTTGATGTCCCACATCACCGTCTCCAGGCGCTCGGCGATGTCGTACATCTTGCGGCTGCCCTGCGCTTCGGACAGTTCGCGCGCCACGTCCTTGATGACCTGGTTGCGCGGGTCCGACACCGTGTACACCGGGTGGCCGAAGCCGATGATGACTTCCTTGCGCTCGACCCGCGCGCGGATGTCGGCCTCGGCCTCGTCCGGCGTGTCGTAGCGCTTCTGCACCTCGAAGGCGACCTCGTTGGCACCGCCGTGCTTGGGCCCGCGCAGCGCGCCGATGCCGCCGGCGATGGCGCTGTACATGTCGCTGCCGGTGCCGGCGATGACCCGGCAGGCGAAGGTGGACGCGTTGAACTCGTGTTCGGCGTAGAGGATCAGGCTGGTGTGCATCGCCTGCACCCATTCCTCGTGCGGCTTGAACCCGTGCAGCAGGCGCAGGAAATGCCCGCCGATCGAATCGTCGTCGGTCTCCACCTCGATGCGCCGGCCGTTGTGGCTGTAGTGGTACCAGTACAGCAGCATCGAGCCGAGGCTGGCCATCAGCTTGTCGGCGATGTCGCGCGCGCCGGGATGGTTGTGGTCGTCCTTCTCCGGCTGCACGCAGCCCAGCACCGACACGCCGGTTCGCATCACGTCCATCGGATGCGCCGACGGCGGCAACTGCTCCAGCGCGGCCTTGACCGCGGCCGGAATGCCACGCAGCGAGCGCAGCTTGGCCTTGTAGCCGCGCAGCTCGCTGTTGCTGGGCAGCTTGCCGTGCACCAGCAGGTAGGCGATCTCCTCGAACTGGCTGCTGCGCGCCAGGTCCAGGATGTCGTAGCCGCGGTAGTGCAGGTCGTTGCCGCTGCGGCCCACCGTGCACAGCGCGGTGTTGCCGGCGGCGGTGCCGGACAGGGCCACCGATTTCTTCGGCTTGAAGGCGGGGGCGGTCTGCGGAGCGGTGTCGTTCATGGCGAATCTCCCGGTGTTGCGGTCGGATGGACGCAGTGGATCAGGGGGCGTGCGGCGCCGGTGGCCAGGCCCCGGCGCGCTCGAGCAGTTGCTGCAGCATGGCGATCTGGCGGTTCTGCTGATCCACCAGCGTCGCCCAGTCCTGCTCGCGCAGCTGGTTGAGCTTCTCGTGCACCTGCAGGATTTCCAGTTCGGATTTGATGTTCACTTCGTAGTCGTTCTGCGCGCGCAGGCGGTCCACCGCCGCCTGGCGGTTCTGGCTCATCATGATCACCGGCGCCTGGATCGCGGCCAGGCACGACAGGCACAGGTTGAGCAGGATGTAGGGATACGGATCGAAGGCGCGCGCCAGCACCAGGCTGTTGAGCGCGATCCAGCCCAGCAGCACCACGCAGAAGCCGATGATGAAGCTCCAGCTGCCGCCGATCTCGGCGACGCGGTCGGCGACGCGCTCGCCCAGCGAGCGGTCGCGGTCGGCCTGCGTGACGATGTCGCGGGCCACGTGGCGCTTGGCGATGAAGCGCTCCACCACCTCGCGCTCGGCTTCGGGCAGCTTCTCCAGTTCGGTCTGCAGCAACTGCCGCGCGGTCTGGCGGCGATCGATGCGGCTGCGCAGCGACGAAGAGGGACCGGCATTGGGATTCATGGACGGACTCGGGCGGGAAAATCGCCGCCGATCATGCGCCCTTGCCGGCGAACAGCGCATCCAGGCGCTGCTCGAAGGCGTGGTAGCCGATGCGCGCGTACAGCTCCTCGCGGGTCTGCATGCGCTCCAGCACTCCCTGCTGATGGCCGTCGCGGCGGATCGCGGTGTACACGTCCTCGGCGGCCTTGTTGGCGGCGCGGAACGCCGACAGCGGGAACAACTGGATCGCCACGCCGGCCGACGCCAGTTCGTCGCGGGTGAACAGCGGGGTCTTGCCGAACTCGGTGATGTTGGCCAGCACCGGCACCTTCACCGCGTCGACGAAACGGCGGTAGGTGTCCAGGTCGTACGCGGCCTCGGCGAAGATGCCGTCGGCGCCGGCCTCCACGCAGGCGATGGCGCGTTCGATCGCCGCGTCCACGCCCTCGGTCTGGATCGCGTCGGTGCGCGCGATCAGGAAGAAGTCCGGATCGGTCTTGGCATCGGCCGCGGCCTTGACCCGGTCCACCATCTCGCCCTGGCTGACGATCTCCTTGCCGGGACGGTGGCCGCAGCGCTTGGCGCCGACCTGGTCCTCGATGTGGCAGGCGGCCGCGCCGGCCTTGATCAACGCCTTGATGGTGCGCTCGATGTTGAACGCGCTCGGCCCGAAGCCGGTGTCGATGTCCACCAGCAGCGGCAGCGGGCACACGTCGGTGATGCGACGCACGTCGATCAGCACATCGTCCAGGGTGTTGATGCCCAGATCCGGCAGGCCCAGCGAACCAGCCGCGACGCCGCCGCCGGACAGGTAGATGGCCTTGTAGCCGGCGCGCTGCGCCAGCAGCGCATGGTTGGCGTTGATCGCACCGATCACCTGCAACGGCGCTTCGGCGGCCAGGGCGGCGCGGAAACCGGCGCCGGGGGAAACGAGGGACATGGGCGGCTCCTGACGAAGAGGCGGCGGCGCCCCGCCGGGCGTTCCGCGATGGGCGCCAATCTGGCACTCTCGCCGGCACGGATCAATCTTGATTCAATGAATCAACCTATCGTCCCTTCATGTCCGACAGCCCCGACCGCAACCTGATCTCCGCCGCGCAGGCCTGCGCCCTGCTCGGCATCAGCAGCGCCACCCTGTACGCCTACGTCAGCCGCGGCCTGCTCAGCTCGCGCGCCGGTCCCGACCACCGCAGCCGCGCCTACCTGCGCGCCGAAGTGGAGCGGCTGGCGCAGCGCAAGCGCGCCGGCCGCGGCGCCGCGCGTGGTGCCGCGCAGAGCCTGGACCGCGGCCTGCCGGTGCTGGAGACGCGGATCTCGCTGATCCGCCCCGACGGCCCCTACTACCGCGGACGTTCGGCGGTGGCCATGGTGCGCGCCGGCGCCAGCCTGGAGGACGTCGCGCGGCTGCTGTGGGACTGCCCGGAGGGCGAAGACCCGTTCGCCAGCGCCCCGGTCGCGCCCTGGCCGGAGGTAGTGGCGCCGCTGGCCGGACATGCCGCGTTGCCGCCGCTGGAACGTGCCATGGCCTGCATCCCGCTGCTGGCCCTGGAGCTTCGGCAGTCGCTCAACGCCGCCCCCGGCGTGCGCCGCGAAATCGCCGCCACCCTGCTGCGGCAGAACGCCGCGCTGCTGGTCGGCACCGCGCCGGACGCGCGCCCGCTGCATCGCCTGATCGCCGACCACTGGCGTCCCGGCGATGCCGACTTCGCCGAACTGGTGCGCGCCGCGCTGCTGCTGTGCGCCGACCACGAACTCAACGTCTCCGCCTTCGCCGCCCGCGTGGTCGCCTCCACCGGTGCGCCGCTGCACGCCACCGTCAGCGCCGGCCTGGCCGCCCTGTCCGGCCCGCGCCACGGCGGTGCCACCGCCCGCGCCCATGCCCTGCTGCGCGACGCCCAGGAAGCGCCCAGCGCCGCCGCCCTGATCGCCGAACGCTGGCAGCGCGGCGACGACCTGCCCGGCTTCCACCACGCCCTGTACCCCGACGGCGATCCGCGCGCGGCCGAAGTGCTGCGCCTGCTGCGCGAACGCAGCGGCGGCAGCGCGCGCATGCAGCACGTGGATTCGGTGATCGCCGCCGCCCAGGACTGCAGCGGCCAGCGCCCGAACATCGACTGCCTGCTGGCCGCGCTCTGCTTCGTCCACGACCTGCCGGCGGCGCACGCCCTGGTGCTGTTCGCCGCCGCCCGCCAGGCCGGCTGGCTGGCCCACGCCCTGGAGCAGCAGGCCCTGGGCAAGCTGATCCGGCCACGCGCCCGCTACACCGGGGCGATGCCGGAGGATGGCGGCGCGCCGAGCTGAGGGGACGGCGAGCGCACCTTGCGCATGCACCAATATTGGTACACCATACCGTCATGGAGACCACACTGGACGTGCGCTTCTACCGTGCCGTATCGGGCGTCGAGCCGGTGCGGGTCTGGCTCAGGGAAGCGGTGTCGGCCGATGCCAGGAAAGCGATCGGCGGCGACATCAAGACGGTGCAATTGGGATGGCCGCTGGGCATGCCCCTGGTGCGCAAGCTGGACCAGCACCTTTGGGAAGTGCGCAGCGCGATTCCCGAAGGCATTGCGCGGATTTTTTTCCACCACCGTTGGATCGGACATGGTGCTGCTGCACGGCATCGTCAAGAAGTCGGGCAAGACCCCGAGCGCCGATCTCGCCACCGCCAAACGCCGCAGAGACAAGGTGATGCGATGAGCCGCAATGCCCATATCGGGTCCAGCTTCGACAGCTTCCTGGCCGAGGAAGGCATCCTCGAAGACACCGCCGCACTCGCCGCCAAGCGCGTGATCGCCTGGCAGGTCGCCGAAGCGATGAAGTCCGCCAAGCTCACCAAGAGCGCACTGGCCCGGCGCATGAACACCAGTCGCTCGCAACTGGACCGCGTGCTAGACGCCACCGATACCAGCCTCACCCTGGACACGCTGAGCCGCGCCGCCACGGCGCTGGGCTACCGGATCCAGATCGACCTGGTCGCCGCGCAATCGGACAGGTCAGTCGGCAAAGCGCCAACGGCGAAAGCCAAGACTTCGGCCGGCATCCGTCGCTGACGCAATCCCCACCCTGCGACTCAACGCATGGCCTCGGACATTGGCACCCGCCAATGACATGCCCTTGATCAATTACTTTGCATCGAGCTCAGGTATGCATCGAACGGTTCCATCGCCATGATCTCCCGCCGGCGATCCAGCGAGGCCCTGTCCTGGATCGGATACGGCTCGACCTTTCCGTCGTCCTCGCTGACCTGAGAGCCGTAGATCTGGTCTTTTCCTTGGTACATGCGCAGTCGATCGATCATGAGCGCGTAATCATGGCGAGCCATCTCGCCGCGGAGCATCAGCGGCCGCGCCATTCCGAGCGCCTCCCGTATCAGCTCAGGACTGTGGGAGTGCTGCACCAGGATGTAGAACGCCATGACGCCCTTGCGTCCCACCATTTGCGCGTCGGGAAAGCCGTACTTCTTGAGCACATCCGCAACGAACACCGCGTTCCTGGCATCGTCGGCGTCTGCCGCCCTCGCTTCGGCGGAATCCGCCCCCGTCCCTGCCTCGTCCCACGCTTCCCTCAGCTTCTGGTCCCGCGCGTATCGCTCATTTAGAGAGCGCCTCAGATCGGGATGCGTGATGGGTGGCGGCCGCTGGCACAACGCGGCCCCACCGATCACTTGGCCATAGGGCACGCCGACAGAGATCAGGTCACTCGCAGCCCGAAGGCCCACAGCGATGGGAGCAAGCCCCAGGTCATCACGCTCCTCATTCACCGCCATCTCGCTCAAGCCCTCTTGCAGCCGGAGCACGCCGTCCTTCAGTTCGGGGACTGCACCGTAGGACGGCTTCTTTCCGCTGGAGAGCGCCACGCGGTCAGCCAGTTCGGCATAGCCCTCGGCGTCGACATCATCTCCCACACGCTCGTAGAGCGCGTCCATGAGCCTACTCTGGAGCTTTCCATCACCGCGCGACGCGAGCACGATCGCTCCCAAGGCATTGATCCCTTCGCAGCCGACCTGGCCTTCGGACGGAATACCGCCATCCAGCACCTTCGCCACTTCGCGCAATTCTTCTGGCCCAAAAGGCCCGACGCTCGCCTTGGCGCGAAAGGCCAGAAGTGCGTCCCGCAGATCCTGCTGAGCGATCCCTGCAGCGTGCCCGGACACCGCCAAGGCGCCGAGCAACACACAACTCCAACCCCTGACCAATCTGCCCATCGCGACGTCACCCCGTGTGCTTGTCAAGACGCTCATCTCGACAGCTTCGGACGCGACACGCCGCCGGGCAAGCGGCAGTACCGGCGGAAGTCGCAGGCAACCTGCAACTCCACTCGGTGAACGCAACAATGGCGCCTGGCCGCTGCGGCCAGGCGCCGTAAGTCTGCCCCAGATGACCATCATGCGCATCGCGGACCCGCCGCAAGCAGTCCCGACCAGAAAGGAGGCGGCGACGAACTGGCGTCATCCAGACCCGCGGTACCGCCAAGAACGACTGCCCCGGCGAAACCGACAGCACCTCCTCCAAAAGCATTCAGCAGGTCCATTCGCCAAAGGCACCGCCAAAGGTGTACAAATGTACACCATGACCACTCTGTCCCCGCAGCGCGCCGCCATCCTCGCCTACGTCCACGCCTGCGCCGAGCAGGACGGGCGGCCGCCGAGCCTGGCCGAGATCGCCGAACGCTTCGGCTTCGCCTCGCGCAATGCCGCGCGCAAGCATGTGCAGGCGCTGGTCGAGGCCGGACTGCTGGAGCAGGTGCCGCAGCAGGCGCGCAGCCTGCGCCCGGCGCAGGCCGGCGCGCGCAGCGAACTGCTGCAACTGCCGGTGCTGGGTCGGGTCGCCGCCGGCGCGCCGATCGGTGCCGACATCGGCCTGGACCAGCAGTTGCGCCTGGACCGCGCGGTGTTCGCGCTGCGCCCGGACTACCTGCTGCGGGTGCAGGGCGACTCGATGATCGACGACGGCATCCTCGACGGCGACCTGGTCGGGGTGCGCCGCGCCGCCGACGCGCGCAACGGCCAGATCGTGGTGGCGCGGCTGGACGGCGAACTCACCATCAAGCGCTACCGCGCCGAGGGCGATGGCATCGCGCTGCTGCCGCGCAATCCCGCCTATGCGCCGATCGTGGTCGGCCGCGGGCAGGACTTCGCCATCGAAGGGCATTACTGCGGCCTGATCCGGCCCGGCTGATGGCTGCCGTCGTCGCCCTCGACCGCCTGCTGGCCGAGCGCCGGGTCTGGCGCGGCCAGCCGACGGCGCTGCCGCCCAGCGCCCAGCCGACCGGGCACGCCGCGTTGGACGCGGTGCTGCCCGCGCGCGGCTGGCCGGAGATGGCGCTGACCGAACTGCTGCACGCCGCCGACGGCATCGGCGAACTGCAGCTGCTGTGGCCGACGCTGGCGCGGCTGTCGCAGGGCGACGGCCGCATCGTGCTGATCGATCCGCCGTACCTGCCCTACCCCGCTGCCTGGGCGCAGGCCGGGGTGGCGCTGGCGCAGCTGCAGATCGTCCGCGCCGGCGCCGACGCGGCCTGGGCCGCCGAACAGTGCCTGCGCGCCGGCAGTTGCGCGGCGGTGCTGTGCTGGCCGGGGCTGGCCGGCGACAAGACCCTGCGCCGGCTGCAGGTGGCCGCCGAGACCGGGCGCACCCTGGGCTTCGCCTACCGGCCGCTGAAGGCCGCCGCCAATCCGTCGCCGGCCGCGCTGCGCATCGCCATCGACGCCGCGCCGGCGCAACTGCGCGTGCTCAAGTGCCGCGGCGGGCTGCCGCCGGCGCAGCCGATCGCGCTGTCCGCCCTGGCGACCGGGTGAGGCCGCTGCCGTGCGCTGGGCCTGCATCCTGTTGCCGCAACTGGCGCTGGACACCGTCCTGCGCCGCTGGCCATCACCGGACGAACCGCTGGCGCTGCTCGACGGTCCGCCGCAGCGGCGCACGCTGAAGGCGGTCAACGCCGCCGCGCGCGCCCGCGGCCTGCGCCCCGGACAATCGCTGGTCACCGCGCAGGCCCTGTGCGATCGCTTCGCCACCGCCCTGCACGATGCCGAAGAAAGCCGCCGCAGCCAGCAGTTCCTTGCGGCGTGGGCGTACCGCTTCAGTTCGCTGGTCAGCACCGACTACCCCGGCGCGCTGCTACTTGAGATCGAAGCCAGCCTCGGCCTGTTCGGGCCGTGGCCGCGCTTCGAGGCGCGACTGCGCGAGGAACTGACCGCGCTGGGCTTCCGCCACCGCATCGTGGTCGCGCCGCATCCGCTGGCCGCGCGCGCGCTGGTCAATGCCCACGACGGCATCGCCCTGCTCGACAACGCCGCGCTGCAGCGCGCGCTGGGGCAGTTGCCGATCGCCCGCGCCGGGTTGTCGCCGGCCCTGGCCGAGGGCTTCGCGCGGATGGGCCTGCGCCGCCTGCAGCAGCTGTTCGCACTGCCGCGCACCGCGCTGGCGCGGCGCTATCCGCCCGCCCTGCTGCAGCACCTGGATGCGCTGCGCGGGCAGGCGCCGCTGCCGCTGCAGTACTACCTGCCGCCGGACCGCTTCGATGCCCGCGTGGAACTGGGCTATGCCTCCGAATCCAACCAGGCGCTGCTGTTCCCGCTGCGTCGCCTGACCCAGGACCTGGCCGCGTTCCTGGCCGGGCGCGACGGCGGCGTGCAGCGCTTCCGCCTGCTGCTGGAACACGAGGACCTGGAGCCCAGCGTGGTGCCGGTGGGCCTGCTCGCCGCCGAGCGCGATGCGGCGATGCTGTTCGAACTGGCGCGCGGGCGCCTGGAGCAGGCCAGCGTGCCGGCGCCCGTGCAGGCGCTGCGCCTGTGTGCCGACGAACTGCCGCCGTTCGTGCCGGCCGCGCGCGAACTGTTCGACGAACGCGCGCAGCAGGCGCTGCCGTGGGAACAACTGCGCGAACGCCTGCGCGCGCGCCTGGGCGACGACGCCGTGCACGGCCTGCGCGCGCACGCCGACCATCGCCCGGAACTGGCCTGGCGCGCCGAATCCAGCACGGCGCGCAGCACGGCCACACCCGCCGCCAACGCGCCGCCACGGCCCGGCTGGCTGCTGGCGCGGCCAGTGCCGCTGCGCGAACGCGCGCCCGAGCGCCTGGCCGGGCCGGAGCGCATCGAGAGCGGCTGGTGGGATGACGGCGACGTGCGCCGCGACTACTACGTCGTGCGCACCCGCCAGGGCCAGCGCGCCTGGGCCTTCGCCCCGGCCGGCGCGCCGGACGCACTGATGCTGCACGGCTGGTTCGCATGAGCCACACCCCGCCGCATCCACGCATGCCGCCGCGCCTGCGGCTGCTGCCGACACCGGCGCCTGCGCAAACCAGCGCGCCCGCCGCCAGTGCGCCACGTGCGCCAGCCGACGCAGCGCTGCCCGACTACGCCGAACTGCATTGCCTGTCCAACTTCAGCTTCCAGCGCGGCGCCTCGCACCCCTGGGAACTGTGCGAACGCGCGCTGCACCATGGATACCGCGCCCTGGCGATCACCGACGAATGCAGCCTGGCCGGCATCGTGCGTGCCTGGCAGGCGGCCCGGGACATGGGCCTGCACCTCATCGTCGGCAGCGAGATCCAGTTCGAGCACGGCCCCAAGCTAGTGCTGCTGGCCGAGACCCTGCACGGCTACCAGCGGCTGTGCCGGCTGATCACCTTGGCCCGGCGCCGCGCCGACAAAGGCAGCTACCGCACGCTGCGCGAGGATCTGGCCAGCGCGGACGACGGCGCCGGCCTGCTGTGCCTGTGGCTGCCGCGCGGCGACGGCGACGACGCCGCGGACGGTGTCTGGCTGCAGGCGCGCTTCCCGCAGCGGCTCTGGCTGGCGGTGGAACTGCTGCGCGGCCCCGACGACGCCGCGATGCTGCAGGCGCGCCTGCAGTTGGCGCATGCGCTGCAGCTACCGGCCGTGGCCAGTGGCGACGTGCACATGCATGCGCGCGGCCGCCGCGCGTTGCAGGACACCTTGACCGCCATTCGGCAGCGCCTGCCACTGCACGAAGCCGGTGCCCACCTGTATCCCAACGGCGAACGCCACCTGCGCCCGCGCGCCACGCTGGCGACGCTGTATCCGCCAGAACTGCTGGCCGAAACCGCGCGCATCGCGCAGCGCTGCACATTCGACCTCGGCCAACTGCAGTACGAATACCCGCACGAACTGGTTCCCCCCGGGCACACGCCCACGCAATGGCTGCGCATCCTCACCGAACGCGGCGCGGCGCAGCGCTGGCCGCACGGCGTGCCGGACAAGGCACGGCGCCTGATCGAACACGAACTCGGCGTGATCGAGCGGCTGAAGTACGAGTCCTACTTCCTCACCGTCTACGACCTGGTGCGCTTCGCGCGCTCCAAGGACATCCTGTGCCAGGGTCGCGGCTCGGCGGCGAACTCGGCGGTGTGCTACGCACTGGGCATCACCGCGATCGATCCGGACCGCATCGGCATGCTGTTCGAGCGTTTCATCTCCGAGGAACGCAAGGAGCGGCCGGACATCGACATCGATTTCGAGCACGAGCGCCGCGAGGAAGTGATCCAGTACATCTTCCGCCACTACGGCCGCGAGCGCGCCGCACTGGCCGCGGTGGCGATCAGCTACCACACGCGCAGCGCGGTGCGCGACGTGGCGCGCGCACTGGGCCTGCCCAGCGACACCGTCGACGCGCTGTCGTCCGCGCTGGGCCAGCGCGATCCGGTGGAGTCGGCACAGGAACTGCTGCGCGAACGCGGCTTCGACCCGGACACGCCGGTGATGCGCCGGCTGCTGGTGCTCGCCGGCCAACTGATCGGCTTCCCGCGTCACCTGTCGCAGCATCCCGGCGGCTTCGTCATCTCCGAGCATGCGCTGCACACCCTGGTGCCGGTGGAGAACGCGACCATGGCCGAGCGCACGGTGATCCAGTGGGACAAGGACGACCTGGAACTGGTCGGGCTGATGAAGGTCGACGTGCTCGCGCTGGGCATGCTCAGCGCGCTACGCCGCACCCTGGACCTGCTGCGCGCGCACCGCGGCCGCGACTACACGCTCGCGACCATTCCTGCCGAAGACCCTGAGACCTACGCGATGATCCAGCGCGCCGACACCATCGGCGTGTTCCAGATCGAATCGCGCGCGCAGATGGCGATGCTGCCGCGGCTGCAGCCGAAAGAGTTCTATGACCTGGTCATCCAGGTGGCGATCGTGCGCCCCGGCCCGATCCAGGGCGGCATGGTGCATCCGTATCTGCGCCGGCGCAGCGGCGAGGAGGCCACCGACGATCTGCCAGACGAGTTGCGCGAGGTCTTCAAACGCACGCTTGGCGTGCCGCTATTCCAGGAACAGGTGATGCAACTCGCGGTGGTCGCCGCCGGCTACACGCCGGGCCAGGCCGATCAGTTGCGCCGCTCGATGGCCGCCTGGAAACGCCACGGCGGGCTGGAACCGCATCGCGACAAGTTGTTGCAGGGCATGCTGGAGAGGAACTACACCGCCGAATTCGCCGGACGCATCTTCGAGCAGATCAAGGGCTTCGGCAGCTACGGCTTTCCCGAAAGCCACGCCGCCAGTTTCGCCCTGCTCACCTACGCCAGTTGCTGGCTCAAGTGCCACGAACCGGCCGCGTTCACCTGCGCGCTGATCAACAGCTGGCCGATGGGCTTCTACAGCCCCGACCAGTTGCTGCAGGACGCACGCCGCCACGGCCTGCAGGTGCGGCCGGTGGACGTACGCTACAGCGATTGGGATTGCAGCCTGGAAGCGCATAGTCCCGACCCGCAGGTGCAGCCGGCTATCCGCCTGGGCCTGCGTCTGGTCCGCGGCCTGGCCGAGGACGCCGCACTGCGTCTGCAGCAGGCGCGCGCACAGGCGCCGTTCCACGACCTCGCCGACCTGTGCCACCGCGCCGCGCTCGACGACAAGGCACGTGCCGCGCTCGCCGACGCCGGCGCATTGAAAGCCCTGGCCGGCCATCGCCATCGTGCCCGCTGGGCCGTGGCCGGCGTCGAAGCGCAACGGCCGCTGTTCGAAGCGCTCGCGGCCACACCCGAGCAACAGGTCGCACTGCCGCTGCCCAGCCAGGGCGAGGACATCCGCGCCGACTACGCGACGCTCGGCACTACCCTTGGCAAGCACCCGCTGACCCTGCTGCGTGCGCAGCTACGGGCGCGCCGCTACCGCCATTCCGGCGAACTCCGCGCGTTGCCGCATGCCAGCGCCGTCGCCATCGCCGGTCTGGTGACCATGCGCCAACGCCCGCAGACCGCCAGCGGCGTCACCTTCGTCACCCTCGAAGACGAGCACGGCCTGGTCAACGTGGTGGTGTGGCGACGCCTGGCCGACCGCCAGCGCCAGGCCCTGCTCGAGTCCCGGCTGCTGCTGGTACGCGGTCGCGTCGAGACCGAAGGCAAGGTCCGCCACCTGATCGCCGCCCACCTGGAAGACCTGACGCCCATGCTGCTCGGCCTGGATATCCGCAGCCGGGATTTCCACTGACGCGGCACCGCGTTGCGTGCCAGATCGAGGCGACGCCGGCGAACGCGCAACCACTCGCTGCCGCGCGATAGGACTACCTGCAAGCTCAGGACTGCTTGCCCAACGCCGCTAGCAACGTCTGCACGCCTTTCCAGCCCCAGTACACGCGGTGGCAGGCGATCAATCCGGCAGCGTCCAGATCCATCACCTCCACCAGATCGACCTGGTCGCCCTGCGGGGTTTCGCGCGGATACTCCCAGACCAATTGCCGCCCCGACACATGCCGGCGGCCGCTGCGGTACCAGCGGCCCAGGCCGTTCTCGGGCTGGGCGAAGGACGCGGCGAAGAACGCGGCGATGGCATCGCGGCCCTGCAACCGCCCGTCCTGGCGCGTCGCCGACGCCACATAGGCCAAGGGCGACTCCAACTGTGCGTCTGGCGCATACAGCGCCATCAATGCCGGCAGATCGCGCGCGACCACATGCCGATGCCAGTGTTCGAATACGACCTGCGCTTCGCGCTCGGCGGGGTTCGGCGGCGCTTCGTTCGTCTGCATCGGCAGGCTCCGGTGGGGATGCGCGCAGTCTAGGAATCCGTCGACGGCATCGCTTCGGCGCGCATCGAAACGTCGCGGCGCAGCCGGCCCTATGATGGCCACGTCCATCGGGAGCGCGGCCATGCATCTGGAACGACCCAAGCTGGCGGCGACCGCGTTTCTGATCGCCGATCCGGCGCGCGCCGCCATGCTGATGGCGCTGATCGATGGGCGCGCCCTGCCGGCCGGCGAGCTGGCCTTCGCCGGCGGCATCACCCCGCAGACCGCGAGCGCGCACCTGGCCAAGCTGCTGGAGGGCGGCCTGCTGACGGTCGAGACCCAGGGCCGCCACCGCTACTACCGCCTGGCCAACGCACAGGTCGCCGCCGTGCTCGAGACCCTGGCCACCCTCGCGCCGCCGCAGGCCGCGCGATGCCGCCCCCCGCATCGTGACGCCCAACCGCTGCGCCTGGCACGCTGTTGCTACGACCACCTCGCCGGGCGCCTCGGCGTGGCAGTCGCCGAGGCACTGGAGCAGCGCGCCTGGCTGACCACGCACGACGACGCCACCCGCTACGCCGTCTCCAGCGAAGGCGCGGCGTGGTTCGCGCGCATGGGCCTGGACCTGCCGCACCTCGCCCAAGGCCGCCGCGCCATGGCCCGGCGCTGCCTGGACTGGACCGAACGTCGCCACCACCTCGCCGGCTCCCTGGGCGCCGCCCTGCTCGATCAGTTCTGCGCCAGACACTGGCTACGCCGCGCCGACGGCTCCCGCGCCTTGGTGGTCACCGATCTCGGCTGGGCCGGCCTGCTCACCGAACTAGGCATTCGGCAATTCGAAGACGAGGCCGTAGCGCTGCCTTCCTGACCAAGGACGATCAGCGCGCGTGGTGGACGGCGACGCCCCATTGCCCTGCCTGACGCATGTGCACCGGCCGCCGGCACCGATTACGCGGTCTCCGCCACCTCATCCAATGCGGACACTGCAGCCAAGGTACATGCCTCTTTAGCCGCAACACGATCAGCACTTCGCTGACGGCAGCGGAATTACGTGAACATGTCGGTCTGCAACCCATCATCCAGCGCGTACCGCCGCTGACAATGCTCGCAGAAGAACGCGCGCCGCTGCGCCTTGCCGAGTTGCTTGCGATAAGTGAGCAAATGACCGTCGCGCGGACACACCGTCTTGGTGTGCACCTGATAGTGCTTCTTCAGTTCGTAGGCTTTCTTCCAACGATAGAAATCGAAGCTGTACTCGCGCGCCTGCGTCACCAGTTCGCCCAGCTTCCGCGCCGGCAATGCGCCGATTTCGCTCTCCGGATGCACGCGAATCCGATGCAGCACCTCGTTCTTGATGATGTTGCCGACCCCGGCGAACACGTCCTGATCCAGCAAGGCATCGGCGGCGAGCGTATGCGGCCGCTGCCGCAACTTGCGCCGCGCCTGCGCCGCATCCCAGTCGGGATTCATCACGTCCGCGGTCCAGTCGTAGGCCGCATCCAGCGGACCGTCGATGAACTTGATCGAACATGCGTAGAAGTTCAGTTCCTCGCCCTTGGCAAAGCCCAGGCTCAAACGCGCCGACGCATCCTTGCGCGCATTGATCCGGTAGCTGCCGAACAGCAGGAAGTGGATGCGCACACTGAACGCATCGAACTCGATCAGGAAGTGCTTGCCCCAACTGCGCAGCGACAGGATCTTGCGACCTCGCATCCGCTTCAGGTCCAGCTTGCTGTTGCCGGACACCCGCAACACCTTGCGCCCGGCGAACGCAGCGGCTTCTTCCTTCAGGATGACGATCGAGGGACCTTCGGGCATGCGTGCAGTATCGAGCGATGTTGTGATCGGGTCGTGAGCCGGTCGCATCCAAGTGGTCATCGCTTGGTGACTCCAGCCAGAATCTCCCTGCATCCGGTCAAGGGATGCCCGTTGACAGGGGCACACGCGAGCGTACAATTTATTGTACAACTCGGAGCCATCATGGACACCATCACCTACAGCGCCGCACGTGCCGCTCTCGCGGACACCATGGACCGCGTGGTCAACAACCACGAGCCGGTGATCATCACGCGCAGCCGCGAGCAAGCCGTTGTCATGCTGTCGCTGGAGGACTACAAGGCGATGGAGGAAACCGCCTATCTGCTGCGAAGCCCGAAGAACGCGCAGCGCTTGCTGGAATCCATCGCCCAACTCGAATCCGGTCGCGGCAAGGCGCGGGAACTGAGCGAGTGACGCTGCAGTTCTCGGACAATGCCTGGGAGGATTATCTCTACTGGCAACAGGCCGACAAAAAGATGCTCAAGCGCATCAACGACCTGATCAAGGCCATTCAACGCGATCCCTTCCAGGGCATCGGCAAACCCGAACCGCTACGCCATGCACTTGCAGGCTACTGGTCGCGACGCATCAACGACGAACACCGGATCGTCTATAAGGTCGAGCATGGCGTCCTGCTGATTGCGCAGATGAAGTATCACTACGTGTAGTTTTACTTCTTAGCATAAAAAGGTTTGGAGGCCAAGTATAGCCATGCACACATTGGCAATGCTCAACTCGAGCAGGCACTCCATTAAACCAACCTTTCATGACTGCCCCTTAAGCGCATCATCAACTGCCTGTAATACTATTTTTTGATCAACCTTGGCCGCTACCCTGAAACGCTCTACATCAATATTCCTGTCGATATCAATATCCTGCCGGACTGCCGCCAAGACTTCAGCCTGCGCGTCGACCAGTGCAGGCATGTATTCCGTCAGCTCCCGGACAAAATCGCCAGCAACAGCCCGATAGTCACCTCCCGAATCACCAATTGCAGACTTAATATTCATCCGCCGTACAAACATCCTAATAAATATAGGACCGAACATCTGAGTAAAGTTCCTACCGGCCGTAACGGTTTCGAGGCTAGCTACCGCTGAAGCAGTAGAAATTCGCGACATCCCCTCTTGGAAATCAAGAAGAATTTCCGCATCAGAAACATTAAAGTTACTTAGCCTACCAAAAGCAGCATGTGCACGATACATACCACGAACACCCTCTAGAATAACTTCACGCTTTGTCTCTATCAGGCGGTTCTTTGCACTTATGCTCTCCTGCTGCTTTAACTGCTTAAGCGTGACCCAGGCTGTAACCAATACAGTGATAAGCACACCTAAAATCGTCACAATTGGCGGCAGCCAAATCTCTTCCCAGGACTTGGCATCCACTGCACCTTGAACGGCGTACAAAATTTCTCTACTCATTTCGCACTACCTGGCGACTGATATTGTTCAGAATTCTAGCGCAGTCATCAAACGCAACATTCCCTCGACAAAAGAGCGCACCTGATTGAGACATTGAAGATCGGAAAGCTGTATTGACCCTGCCCCCGTCCCGAAGAGGCCGGCGCAACTTCTGAGTGCCCGTGTATCGGCAAAGAGCGCCCACAAATCCTCAAATATCAAAATTCAAACACAAAAAAAGCCGGCACTAGGCCGGCTTTTTCGTTGACACTCAAATTCGTGGTGGGCGGTGCAGGGTTCGAACCTGCGACCCTTGCCGTGTGAAGGCAATGCTCTACCGCTGAGCTAACCGCCCGTGTCGCGAGCCGCACATTATAGGGCTGTGGCGCGCGGCGTCAATGGGTCCTTGCGAGGTCCGTTGCGCGGCGTCGCCGCGCGGCCGCTACATGGTCTGGGTGGGCTTGTCGGCGTTGAGGATGCCGGCCAGTTGGGTCTCGATCTTGGTGCGGATGGTCTCGCCTTCGCTGTTGTCCGGCAGCTGCACGCCGATGCCGGCGGCGCGGTTGCCCTGGGCGCCGACCGGGGTCACCCAGATCACCTTGCCGGCCACCGGCAGGCGCTCGCTGGAATCGGGCAGGGTCAGCAGCAGGAACACCTCGTCGCCGAGGAAGTAGCGCTTGGGGGTGGGCACGAAGATGCCGCCGTTCTTCACGAACGGCATGTAGGCGTTGTACAGCGCCGCCTTGTCCTTCACCGCCAGCGACAGGATGCCCTGGCGTCCACTCATCGCGCTCATCGTTGTGCCCCTCTCCGGGCCTGGCGATCGCCATCGCGCCAGGCCAGCAACAGTTCCGCGATCGCCAGGTCGGCGCGCACGGTGGTCCGCAGCAGATCGCGGGTGCGATTGGCGGCGTCGAACCACGCGGCCAGCTTGTGCAATCGCGCCGGGTCGGTCAAGCCAGCCTGCGAGGCCTGCGCCAACGCCAGGTCGGCGGCATGGCCCAGGCGCTGTTCGGCCAGCGCGTCCCCGCTCCAGCGCTGCGCGGCGTCCAGCGCGCCGAGCTTGCCGGCGGCGACCTGTTCCAGGTCCGCGGCCACCTGCCGGCGCAACTTCAATCCATCCTCGCGCAGCCACTGCGCGGCCAGGCCGGGATGGCCGCGCGCGGCGTCCAGCGCTTCGCGTGCGGTCTTCTCGGGAAAGTCCTGGGCCAGCAACCAGGCGATCGCTTCGTCGGCCGGCGGCAGCTTGAATTCCAGCCGCTGGCAGCGGCTGCGGATGGTCGCCGGCAGGCGCGCCGGCTGCGCGCTGATCAGCCACAGATAGCGGCCGGGCTGCGGCTCTTCCAACGTCTTCAGCAGGGCATTGCAGGCGGCGCGGTTGATCGCGTCGGCCGGGTCCACCACCACCACCTGGGCCACGCCGTACTGCGGGGTCAACGCCAGCTTCTGCGAGATCTCGCGCACCTGCTCGATGACGATCTCGGTGCGCAGCTTGTCGCCGGTGCGGTTGGGGATGAACGAGATCAGCTGCAGGTCCGGATGGGTGCCGGCGGCGATCAGCTGCGCGCTGCGCAGGTTCGCGGCCGGTTCGCCCTGGCCGAGTACGTGCGCGGCCAGCTTCAGCGCCACCGCACGCTTGCCCAGGCCTTCCGGCCCACAGATCAGCAGGCCGTGGCCGAGGCGACCGGCGTCGAGCGCGGCCACGGTCTGGTCGTAGGCGCGCTGCTGCCACGGCGCGAACGGCACGTCGCTCATGGCGTCGGCTCCTGTTGCTGCTGCACCCACGCCGCCAATGCGGCGGCGACCGCCTGGGCGACCGCCTGCGGCGGCTGGCTGGCGTCGATGACGCGGAAGCGCTGCGGGTCCTGCGCGGCGCGCTGGCGAAAGCCGGCACGCACGCGCTGGAAGAAATCGTCCTGCTCGCTCTCGATCCGGTCCGGCCACAGATCGCGGCCGCTGGTGCGGGCACGGCCGATCTGCACGTCCAGGTCCAGCAGCAGGGTCAGGCCCGGCTGCAGGCCGACCGCGCGCCGTTCCAGGTCGGCGATCCAGGCGCGGTCCAGGCCGCGGCCTTCGCCCTGGTAGGCGTAGCTGGAATCGGTGAAGCGGTCGCTGACCACGTAAGCGCCGCGCTGCAGCGCCGGCCGGATCACCTCGCGCACGTGCTGCGCGCGCGCGGCGAACACCAGCAGCAGTTCGGTCTCGGCGGCCAGCGGCTCGGCGACCTCGCCGGGGGCCTTGTCCAGCAGCAGCGCACGGATGCGCTCGGCCAGCGGCGTGCCGCCCGGTTCGCGGGTCAGCACCACTTCGTGGCCCTGCGCCTGCAACGCATCGCGGATCGCGTTGATCGCGGTGGTCTTGCCGGCGCCCTCGCCGCCTTCCAGGCTGACGAAGCGATGGTGACGCAGCACGGCCTCGCTCATGGCGATACCGCCGCGTCGCTGCGCGCCTGGCGCAGGCGCTGCAGGTAGCGCGCCACCGCCGCGTTGTGCTCGGCGTAGTTGGCGGAGAACGCATGCGCGCCGCTGCCGTCGCCGATGGCCACGAAGTACAGGCTGTCGCCCGGCGCCGGGTTGGTGGCGGCACGCAGCGCGTCGCGGCCGGGCATGGCGATCGGGGTCGGGGTCAGGCCGGTGCGGGTGTAGGTGTTGTACGGCGTATCGGTCTCCAGATCGCGCTTGCGGATGTTGCCGTCGTAGGCGCTGCCGATGCCGTAGATCACGGTCGGGTCGGTCTGCAGTTTCATGCCCAGCTGCAGGCGGCGCACGAACACGCCGGCGATCTGCGGACGCTCGGCGGCCAGGCCAGTCTCCTTTTCCACGATCGAGGCCAGGATCAGCGCCTGCTCCGGCGACTGCAGCGACAGGTCCTTGGCGCGCGCGCCCCAGGCCTCGGCCAGGGCCTTGTCCATCGCCGCATGCGCGCGACGCAGCAGCTGCAGATCGGTGTCGCCGCGCTGGTAGAGGTAGGTCTCGGGCAGGAAGCGGCCTTCCGGGTGCTGGCCGGGCTGGCCGAGCTTGGCCATCAGTTCGCTGTCGCTGAGGTCGGCGGTGGTGTGCACCAGCGGCGTGGCCGCGTTCAAGGCGCTGCGCAGCTGGCGCACGTTCCAGCCTTCGACGATGGTGAAGCGGTACTGGATCACCTGGCCCTTGCGCATGCGCAGCAGCAGCTCGCGCGGGCTCAGCGCTGGCTGCAACGCGTATTCGCCGAACTTGAGCTTGCCGGCCACGCCCAGTTCGCGCGCCAGCACCTGCCATTGCAGGTCGCTGCCCTGGGTCACGCCGGCGGCGCGCAGCTTGCGCAGCACGCCGTTGAGCGAGGCGCCGCGCGCCACGTCCACGCTGGGCTGGGACGCCTGCAGCGGTTGCTCGGCGAAGGCGCGATAGCTGTGCCACCACCAGGCGCCGGCCGCGGCCACCAGCAGCGCCAGCACCAGCAATGTCCCCAGCAGGGTCAGACACCCGCGTTTAGCCCAAGCCACGACCACCTCGGAGCGAATTCAATGGCGTGCAGGATACCGCGCGGCCGGCATGGCCCGGTATCGCGCGGCCCCGCTCATGGCTCCAGCGCACGCAGCAGGCCGCGCGCCTTGGCCCGGGTCTCGTCGAGTTCGCGCTCCGGGTCGGAATCGAACACGATGCCGGCGCCGGTACGGAACTGCACCTGCGCGCCGTCCACCTCGGCTGTGCGGATGAGGATGTTCAGGTCCATGTCGCCGTCGCGGTTGAGCCAGCCGAACGCGCCGGTGTAGGCGCCGCGCGCGGTCTGCTCCAGCTCGGCGATGATCTGCATGCAGCGCACCTTGGGGCAGCCGGTGATGGTGCCACCCGGGAAGGTGGCGCGGATCGTCTCGCCGGGGGTGGTGCCCGCACGCAGCCGGCCGCGCACGTTGCTGACGATGTGGTGCACGTGGGCGTAGCTCTCCACGGTCATCAGCTCGTCGACCTCGACGCTGCCCGGCGCGCAGATCCGCCCCAGGTCGTTGCGCTCCAGGTCGATCAGCATCACGTGCTCGGCGCGCTCCTTGGGATGCCCGACCAGTTCGCGGATGCGCGCGGCCTCGTCGTCGCCCGGCGCGCGTGCGCGGGTGCCGGCGATCGGCCGGGTCTCGACCACGTCGCCGCGCACCGACACCAGCCGTTCCGGCGAGGAACTGACCACGGCGCGGCCGTGTCCGACGAACAGGCCGGCGAACGGTGCCGGATTGGCGCGGCGCAGTTGCGCGTACAGCGCCGCCGGCGCCAGCGGCGCGGCGAAGCGCGCCGACCAGCGCCGCGACAGGTTGACCTGGAACACGTCGCCGGCACGCAGGTAGTCGAGGATGCGGCGCACGCCGTCGACGAAGCGCTGCGGCGGGTCTTCCTCGATCGCCAGCGGCGCCTGCCAGGCGGGCGCCGGCGCCGCCGCGGGCAGCGCCTGCAGATCGGCGAGCACGGTCTCCAGCAGCGCCGCATGCGCGGGCTCGGCCAGCGCGACGCAGTCGCCGGTGACGTGATCGCGCAGCAGCGCGGCGGGGCAACGCAAGGCCAGCGCCGCGGGCGTGGCTGCGCTGGAGGGCGGCAACTGCAGCACCGGCTCCACCTGCGCGGCCAGTTCGTAGTCCAGCAGCAGCGCCCAGCCGCCACGGAACGGCCAGCGCGGCTCGTCGCGTTCGCAGCGCTCGGCCTGCCAGTGCATATCCAGTGCGCTCAGGAAATCCCCGGCGACCGCGGCGCCATCGAGCGTGCGGGTGACCCCGTCGCGCTCCAGCCGCAGGCCCCGCCCGTCGGCGACCAGCAACAGATCCCAGCGCCCCTGCGCCGTGCCCGACGCCGCCGATTCCAGCAACACCGGATACCGCTGCGGCGCCAGGCGATGCAGCGCCAGCAGATCGACCTCGGCCGGCAAGGGAACGGTACGCAGCATCGAAGATCCGCTGGAAGAATGAAAGAAACGTCAGGGAACGGGAGGCGTCGCCAGACAAGCTCCAAGCGAGACCGCAGCAACGCGCGCGGACCTCACGCGCGCCACTCGATAGATGGACGCGCGCGACGGGAGTGAGGCGCCGGCTGTGACGATTCCCGATTCCCTATTCCCTATTCCCGAATCCCGGCCCTCAGACCCGCTTGAACACCAACGTCCCGTTGGTCCCACCGAAGCCGAACCCATTGGACATCGCCACGTCGATCTGCTTCTCGCGCGCCACGTTCGGCACGTAGTCCAGATCGCAGCCTTCGCCCGGCTCGTGCAGGTTGATGGTCGGCGGGATGATGCCGGCATGGATCGCCATCACCGAGAAGATCGCTTCGGCACCGCCGGCGGCGCCGAGCAGGTGGCCGGTCATCGACTTGGTGGAGCTGACCATGGTCTTGTAGGCGTGATCGCCCAGCGCACGCTTCATCGCCAGGGTCTCGGCCAGGTCGCCCAGCGGCGTGGAGGTGCCGTGCGCGTTGAGGTAGTGGATCTGGTCCGGATTGAGCTTGGCGTCCTTCATCGCCGCCACCATGCTGCGCGCGGCGCCTTCGCCGTCCTCGCTCGGGGCGGTCATGTGGAAGGCGTCGGAGCTGGCGCCGAAACCGACCAGCTCGGCGTAGATGCGCGCGCCGCGCGCCTTGGCGTGTTCGTACTCTTCCAGCACCAGCACGCCGGCGCCGTCGCCGAGCACGAAGCCGTCGCGCTCCTTGTCCCACGGGCGCGAGGCGGCGGCGGGATCGTCGTTGCGGGTGGACATCGCCTTCATCGAGCAGAAGCCGCCCACCGAGGTCGGCGAGGAGCCGCGCTCGGCGCCGCCGGCCAGCATCACGTCGGCGTCGCCGTGCTGGATCATGCGCATCGCGGTGCCGATGGAATGGTTGGAGGTGGCGCAGGCCGAGACCGCGGAGAAGGTCGGCCCCTTCAACCCTTTGATCAGGCTCACCTGGCCCGGCAGCATGTTGATGATGGTGCTGGGCACGTAGAACGGCGAGATCTTGCGCGCGCCGCCCTCGTGGAATTTGATGGTCTGCTCCTCGATGCCGAGCAGGCCGCCGATGCCGGAGCCGAGGATCGCGCCGATGCGCTCGGCATTGGCCTCGGTGATCTCCAGGCCGGAATCGTCCAGCGCCATGAACGAGGCACCGACGCCGTAATGGATGAACGAGTCCATCTTGCGCGCGTCCTTGGACGAGATGAACTTGGTCGGATCGAAATCCTTGATCTCGCCGGCGATCTTGGTGGTGAACTGAGACGCATCGATCTGGGTGATCGGGCCGATGCCGGAGCGTCCGTTGACGATCCCTTCCCAACTGCTGGCCAGGTCATTGCCCAACGGCGACACCAGGCCCATGCCGGTTACGACGACACGACGGCTCATTGCGAAATCTCCTCACCGCGATACGCGCGGCCTTGACGCTGTAAAAACACAGGGCCGCATGCGCGGCCCCATGGGATTGTCACGCGCATCGGGCCCACGCAGGCGCCGATGGCGATCGCGAACGCAGCATCAGCTCTTGACGTGCGCCTTGACGTAGTCGATGGCCTGCTGCACCGAGGTGATCTTCTCGGCTTCTTCGTCCGGGATCTCGCACTCGAACTCTTCTTCCAGGGCCATCACCAGCTCGACGGTGTCCAGCGAGTCGGCACCCAGGTCATCGACGAACGATGCGTTGTTGGTGACTTCTTCTTCCTTGACGCCGAGCTGTTCGACGACGATTTTCTTGACGCGTTCTTCGATGGTGCTCATTGGGATATCGCTCCAGATGGAGTAGTGGTGGTTCGAGTTTTAGGATCCCCGCACACGGATGTGCGGTGCTCCTGTGAGGGACTCACAAAACGCCATCGGGCTGCGATGGCCGCGTTGGGTAGTGTAGTGGAAACCGACTGGCCCTTGCAGCACTGCACAAATGCCGGCCGATCAGCCACTTAGGCGCGTCCGCTGCGCCGCAGGCTCACGGCATGTACATCCCGCCGTTCACGTGCAGGGTTTCGCCGGTGATGTAGCCGGCGCCGGGCCCGGCCAGGAACGCCACCGCGTTGGCGATGTCGGACGGCTGGCCGAGCTGGCCGAGCGCGATCTGCTCCAGCAGCGCGGTGCGCTGCGCTTCCGGCAGCGCCTTGGTCATGTCGGTATCGATGAAGCCCGGCGCGACCACGTTGACGGTGATGCCGCGCGAGCCGATTTCCTTGGCCATCGACTTGGAGAAGGCGATGATGCCGGCCTTGGCCGCGGCGTAGTTGGCCTGGCCCGGATTGCCGGTCACGCCGACCACCGAAGCGATGTTGACGATGCGGCCCTTGCGCGCCTTCATCATGCCGCGCAGCACCGCCTTGGAAGTGCGGAACACGCTGGTCAGGTTGGTGTCGATGATCGCCTGCCAGTCGTCGTCCTTCATCCGCATCAGCAAGTTGTCGCGGGTGATGCCGGCGTTGTTGACCAGGATCGAGACCGGGCCGAATTCCTTGGCGATCGCCTCGATCAGCGCATCGACCGCGGCGCCGTCGGTGACGTCCAGCGCACGGCCGTGGCCGCCGTGGGCGGCCAGGCGCGCGCCGATCGCTTGCGCGCCGGCGTCGGAGGTGGCGGTGCCGATGACGGTGGCGCCCTGCGCGGCCAGTTCGTCGGCGATGGCGGCACCGATGCCGCGGCTGGCGCCGGTGACCAGCGCGATCTCGCCCTGCAATGGCTTGCTCATCTGCGTTTCCTTGGAGACGGACGGCGCATGGCGCCGGGGGAAAGGAGGGAAACCAGCGCGGGCGAACGGCGCACCGCGCTGCGACCGGCGATCAGGAGGCCCAGGCCTCGCGCGCGCCGGCGAACTCGGCGGGCGTGCCCAGGGCGCGGCCGTCGAGCGACTTGTCGATGCGCTTGACCAGCCCGGTCAGCACCTTGCCCGGGCCGCACTCGGCCAGGCGGGTGGCGCCGCCGGCGGCCAGCGCCTGCACGCAGCCGGTCCAGCGCACCGGCAGATACAACTGCTCGACCAACGCCTGGCGGATCGCCTCGACGCCCTCGTGCACCTGCGCATCGGCGTTCTGCACCACCGGCAGCTGCGGCGCCTGCCAGGCCAGTCCGCGCATCGCCTCGGCCAGGCGGTTGGCCGCCTCGCGCATCAGCGGGGTGTGCGACGGCACGCTGACCGCCAGCTTCACCGCCTTGCGCACGCCGCGCTCGGCCAGCAGCGCCAGCGCGCGGTCGACCGCCGCGGCATCGCCGCCGATCACCACCTGCCCCGGCGAGTTGTAGTTGGCCGGCACCACCACCTGGCTGCCGGCGGCCTGCGCGCAGACCTCTTCGACCAGCGCGTCCTCGGCGCCGAGCACGGCGGCCATGGCGCCCACGCCGGCCGGCGCAGCGTCCTGCATCAGTTGCCCGCGCAGCCGCACCAGGTGCGCGCCGTCGTGCAGCGACAGGGCGCCGGCGGCGACCAGCGCGCTGTATTCGCCCAGGCTGTGCCCGGCCAGCTGCGCCGGACGCGCCCCGCCTTCGGCCAGCCACAGCCGCCACAGCGCCACACTGGCGGCCAGCAGCGCCGGCTGGGTGTACTCGGTGCGGTTGAGCATCTCTTCCGGGCCGCCCTGGCTCAGCGCCCACAGGTCCACGCCGGCGCCCTCGGAGGCTTCGGCGAAGCTGTCGCGCAGCTGCGGATGCAATTCGGCCAGTTCGGCCAGCATGCCCAGCGATTGCGAACCCTGGCCGGGGAAGACGAAGGCGAGTGTGGAATCGGTCACGCGGTCGGCCCTGCGAAAATCGAGCGGCGATGATACGGGCGAAACCGGCCGGGCGTCTGTACCCGGGCGTATGTGAAATGGCGGCTGGCCCATCGCATGCCGCCGTTCGCGCCTCGCTCGGCGGCGCCCGGTGTCAGGCCGACAGCACACGTGAAGCGCGGGACGCACGCCAGCGCAAGGCGTTGCGATTGCGCCTGTTGGGCAAGGTGCTGGCAGCGCGTCACCGCGGAGAGGCGTAACGAGGGGCATGGCCGATGGGCGCGGCTGGACGCCCAGGCGACAACGCCAAAAGCGCGCACCCACAGGCGCCCACGCTGGGCGAATCGCGCTTTTCGCGTACGACGTGATGTCGCGAAAGGAAGGCAGGCGCGGACGCATCGCTGCACAAGCCGCGCGCGACCACGCACCGCGATGCACGCGCCGGACGCGCTGGCGTCATGAGAATTGGGTTCGGCGAGCGCATTGCCGCGCGTCGTGGCGACGACGCACGGCACCCGGCATCGGATCGCGATCGCGCGCCACGACGCCGCCAACGGCGCCGTGCGCGGAAACAGGCTCAGTAGCGCAGCAGCGCCGAGCCCCAGGTGAAGCCGCCGCCGAAGGCTTCCAGCAGCAGCAACTGGCCGCGCTGCACGCGGCCCGAACGCACCGCCACGTCCAGCGCCATCGGCACCGAGGCGGACGAGGTGTTGCCGTGGATGTCCACCGTCACCACCACCTGCTCCATCGGCAGCTCCAGGCGCTTGGCGGTGGCTTCGATGATGCGCAGGTTGGCCTGGTGCGGGATCAGCCAGTCCAGGTCGTGCTTGTCCAGGCCGTTGGCCTCGAGGGTCTCGTCGACCACGGCGTCCAGCGCCTTGACCGCGTACTTGAACACCTCGCTGCCCTTCATCTGGATGCCGCCGGCGGCCGGATCGCCGGTGCCGTCGCCCAGCCCGGTGGCGATGCCGACCGGATTCCACAGCAGTTCCTTCTTGCTGCCGTCGGCGTGCAGATGGGTGCTGAGGATGCCCGTGTCTTCGTCGGCGCGCAGGACCACCGCGCCGGCACCGTCGCCGAACAGCACGCAGGTGGTGCGCTCGGTCCAATCGACGATGCGGCTGAGGGTTTCGGTGCCGATGACCAGCACGGTCTTGGCGTCGCCGCTGCGGATGAACTTGTCGGCCACGCTGAGCGCGTAGACGAAGCCGGAACAGGCGGCGTTGACGTCCAGCGCCGGGCAACCGACCACGCCGAGGCGGGCCTGGATCAGGCAGGCGGTGGACGGGAAGATCAGGTCCGGCGTGGTGGTGCCGACCACGATCATGTCGAGTTCGGCGGCATCGATGCCGGCGGCTTCGATCGCCTTCAGCGCGGCCTCGTAGCCCAGGTCGCCGGCGGTCTGGCCGGGGGCGGCGATGTGCCGCTCGCGGATGCCGGTACGGCTGCGGATCCATTCGTCGCTGGTGTCGACCATGTGCGACAGATCGTCGTTGGTCAACACTTTTTCAGGCAAATAGCTGCCGGTGCCCGCGATCCTGGAATAGATCCGCTTGCTCATGCTGGTTCCTGTTGCCTGTTACGCAGGCCGCCCCGGTGCGGCGCGGCCTGTGAAGATGGGTGACTCCATCCACCGCAGCGCGGTGGACGGGCACGGATCAATCTTCTTCGACCTGCGCGGTCTTGGTGGCGATCACCTTCTTGCCACGGTAGTAACCGTCGGCGGTGACGTGGTGGCGCAGGTGGATCTCGCCGCTGGTCGGATCGGTCGACAGCTGCTTGGCGCTGAGGGCGTCGTGCGAACGGCGCTGGCCGCGGCGGGACGGGGTGACACGGGATTTCTGCACAGCCATGGGATTGCTCCAAACTCGGTTCGTTTACATCTGTCGTCATTACGTCGCGCAGGACGCGCGCGTCCGGCAACAACCTCAGGCAGCGGCAGGCGGACCGACCGCTACTGTTTCTTCAGCGCCGCCAACGCCGCGAACGGGTTGACCTTGCTCGTTTCTTCCTCGGTCGCCGGCCAGTCGCGATCGACCGCCTCGCTTCCGGGCGCCACCGGCACCAACGGCACCGCCAGCACCAGCTCGTCCTCAACCAGATCGGCCGGCCGCAGCATGCCGTCTTCCGGCACCAGCAAGGCCTCGTGATCCGGCGGCAGCGCGGCTTCTTCTTCCTCGCTGCGGATCAGCCCCAGCCGCTGCACGCTCGACACCGGCAGCAGGAAGCGCTGCAGGCTGCGCTGACAGATCAGCGGCAGCTCGGTTTCGATCTTCAGTTCGACATAGGACACTTGCAGTACAGCGTCGCGGCCGAATTCCAGCGTGTAGCGGCATTCGCCTTCGGTGTCGGCCAGGCTGCCTTGCAGACGGGTCATCGCCGAGAGCGGCAGGCGGTCTTCGAAGACCCTGCGCGCTGCGACCATCCGCCAGGCATCCAACAGTTCGGGCACGTTCGCGGACATAAGCCGCAGAATGTTAAGGACTGCCGCGGCCGCTGTCAAACCGCCCCCGCCCGGCCCCGGGTTGCCTTGCCCGCCTGCGCCAGCCGC
>NZ_NKUH01000114.1:0-1980 GCF_009192895.1 Xanthomonas sp. LMG 12460
GCCTCGATCGCCGCGTTCAGCGCCAGCAGGTTGGTCTGATAGGCGATGTCGTCGATGATGCCGATCTTCTGCGCGATCTGCTTCATCGCCTGGGTGGACGCCAGCACCGCGTCGCCGCCCTCCACCGCTTCCTTGGCCGCCTGCGCCGACATGCCCTCGGTGACCTTGGCGTTGTCGGTGTTCTGCGCGATGGACGCGGTCATCTGCTCCAGCGAGGCGCTGGTCTCCTCCACGCCGGCGGCCTGCTCGGTGGCAGCCTGGCTCAGCGACTGCGCGGTGGCGCTGACTTCCTCGGAGGAACCGGCCAGCGACTGCGCGCTGGCATTGACCTCGCCCACCACCTCCGCCAGTCGCTCGACCATCGCCTGCAGCGCCACCATCGCGCTGGTGCTGTCGTTGGGGCGGGTCGGCACCTGCACGGTGAGATCGCCGCGCGCGATTCGCGAGGCCACTTCCATCACCGTGCTCGGCTCACCGCCAAGTTCGCTCATCAGCGACCGCGCGATCAGGAAACCGATCAACGAGGCACACAGTGCCGCGACCAGACTGCCGACGATCAGGGTCAGGTTGGTGCGCTGCTGCAACTGCTCGGCCTCGGTGGCGCGCGCAGCGAGCAACTCGCTCTCGGCGCGACGCACTTCGGCCATGCGATCGCGCATCGCGTCCATGTAGGCCTTGCCCTTGGAAGCACGCACCGCAGCGCTCAGCGCCTCCATCGTCGCCTGGCCATCGTTGACGTTCTTGCGCAGCGCGATCTGCGGATGCACCGCCTGGCTGAGCCATTGCGCCTGGGTCTGCTTCAGCGCGTTCAGGCGCTCCTGCTGCTTGGGGTTGTCGGCGGTCAGCTCCTGCGCCGTGCGCAGGTGGCTTTCGAAGCTGGCGACGCCGTCGCGGTAGGGCTGCAGGAACGCGTCCTCGCCGGTCAGCGAGAAGCCGCGCGTGCCGGTCTCGATGTTGATCAGGCTGCTGAGCGCGGCATCGACTTCGGCGATCACCTTGTAGGTGTGGGTGTTCCAGTAATTGGCCTGCGACAACGCGGACACGTTGAAGTAGGCCACGCCGGCCAGGGCCAGCAGGATGCACAGGACCACGGCGAAGCCGCCGTAGAGCTTGGTTGCGATTTTGAGATTCTTCAGCACGGCACTCTCCCGACAATGGGCAGTTGTGACAACGACAGCGACACGGAACTGGCGGCGCGGCAGGCGCCGCCAGGGAATGGATCAGACGCGGCCCAGCAGCGCTTCGCTGCGGTCGCGATTGCCTGCAACGGAACGGCGCGCGGCGACGGATGGCGCACGCGGCGCCCAGCGCGAGCCAGCCGCACGCAGCGGCGCCACCGCCTCGCCGTCGTCCAGCGCGTGCGTGGCGCGGCGCGTGCCGGCGGACAACTGGAAGAACGCCATGCTGTCCTGCAACTGCACGGCCTGCGTGCTCATCGATTCGGCGGTGGCCGCCAGCTCTTCGGAGGCGGTCGCGTTCTGCTGGGTGATCTGGCTCAGCTGCACCACCGCCGCATTGATCTGGGCGACGCCGGACGATTGTTCCTGCGAGGCGGCAGCGATCTCCTGCACCAGGTCCGAGGTCTTCTTGATGCTGGGCACGATGGTCTCGAGCAGCTGACCGGCCTTCTCCGCCAGTTCCACGCTGGAACCGGCGACCTCGCCGATCTCCTGCGCGGCCACCTGGCTGCGCTCGGCCAGCTTGCGCACTTCCGCGGCCACCACCGCAAAGCCCTTGCCGTGCTCGCCGGCGCGCGCGGCCTCGATCGCCGCGTTCAATGCCAGCAGGTTGGTCTGGTAGGCGATGTCGTCGATGATGCCGATCTTGTGCGCGATCTGCTTCATCGCCGCCACCGTCGAGCGCACCGCAGCGTCGCCTTCGTTGGCTTCGCGCGCGGCTTTGGCCGCCATGCCGTAGGCGCCCTTGGAGTTCTCGGTGGTCTGTGTGATGGATGCGGTCTCCTGCTACAGCGCGGCGCGG
>NZ_NKUH01000115.1:0-7588 GCF_009192895.1 Xanthomonas sp. LMG 12460
TAACAATTCATTCAAGCCGACGCCGCCTCGCGATCCCGGCTTAGTTCAGGCGTAAGGCCAACATGAAGACGTTCCTTTCACGTTTGCTCAGAAGTATCTTGCACCTTTGGGTTCGGCCTCACCAAGCCGTGCAGCTTGTGGATCCATTGGACTACGACAAAATGGTTCACCTCGACGCCGAGGAGCTTGCAGAGGGTGGTCTCGCTGCCGCCTACGAGAAGCTGTTGCCAGAGATTCTTCAGTTCGCCGCAGATCCTATTGCCGCGATAGAGGAGTTTGAGGAATCAGATGGAAGCTTCAGGGCAAGAGCCGGGGAACAGGTCTACACAATTTGGTCCGAAAACGGCGAGAGAGGCGAGGGCTGGACGAGGGCATCGATTGCGCTGTTCGACGTTGTCAATCGAAGCCTCGAAAATTCGAACGTCCGTTTCTATGCCTTCTATGGTGGCAACGATCTGAGCGGAATGTTTCTCACTGAGGATCAGGTCGCAAAGGCGCGGGCCGCATTGCCAAAACGATCGGACTGGCCTTACCTCATGGTTGACGAGCCACCAAACTGTGGGTTCCCTGTTGAAGCCTAAACCTACAGTCGGGCCGGACGGCCACAAGCTGCGCTTGTGGTTCTCTCCGCATTGCTCCGGCTGCGCTTTACTTCCACGTTAGCGCCCATACCACGTACCGTCGGCAAAGTTGAAGCAGCATCTCATCAGCTAGTGAAGCTCTGAACAATTCTCCCCACATCGACGGAGGATGCGCTGCATGAGGTCGCCTCGATGCGGCAATTCGCGCGGTTGTCGTTGCTTGCGACGTTGGTTTTTTTAGCGGCATCTTCGACCTCGGAGGATTGGTCAATGCCGGAACCATCCTCTCCCTCCTGCTATGCGCCGCGCTGTTCGGGCACCTGGCGCAGCGCGCGGCACAGCACCGCCTCGCGCATGCCCACCTCTACCGTGTCGCTTGCGCCGCCCAAGCAGCTGTGGTCGCGGCGCTTTCGCCACCCGAACCGACCGTACTTTTCAGACTGGAATGACTACAACTGCTCACCTCCACAGGTTTCGGCTTGCTCGTTGGCCGGTTGTTCCAGCCCGTCGCCGATCAACGCCGAATGCAATAGCTGCGCGCCCACCAAGCATCCATCCGCCTATGCCCACCGATACCTGATTGACACCCATGCTGAAGTCATCAATTACCTAGGAACAGGAACGGCGCTACTCATTCTGGCAACGCGTATGGTATTCGCTGCCTACGATGCGCTAGCGATCCGACCGCATTTGGCTCTGATCCGCGATGCACTCGCCCACGCCACCCCCGAGGATTCCTCTTCTCCCCAGACGATCCGTTAACTAATCGACGCCAATACGCCCCCCCCCCCTTCTCGCATGCAGCGCGCGCGGTCGTTTCACGTGTCCACCCGGACCTGACACAAGGTAAGGGGCAGGTGCGCAACGCACTTTGGAGCATCCTCCTACCGATGCACTTCGACAGTTCGCAATGTACGGGCTTTACTGCATCCTTTCCCACAACGGCATCGACAATGGGCTGCGCAGCTTTGCATACCGCTAATTCGGCAAGCCGCTTAGCCAGCTCTCACCAATGCAGGCGGCGACTACCATTGCGATCACCCATGCCCCTACGATTTACTTGAGAGATCCCGGCAGGCTGGCTGATCGGGCTCTGATCCTACTCGCGAGGACCCCGCATCCACGCTAACCCTCCTGCGCACCACAGTAGGACAACGCCGTCGTTCACACACCCACCCTCCCTTGACATGGTCTGCCGCAGGAGGAAAAAAATGAAGAAGGCAATGGCAAGCATCGCAATGACAGCGACCTTGACGAGCCTGCCGCTCGCAGCACCAGCGTCTGAGCCAATGCCATCCATCAGCCAAGCGACACTGCAGGAGTCCGAGAGCGAATACCAGCACAGCCCGCTGTGCGGCAAGGACGAACTCACCCTGTGGACGTGCCAGACACGCAAGCGAGAGTTTTCACTATGCTCGTCGAAGGCGCTCAACCGGACCTCGGGCTACCTGCAGTACCGAGCGTCGGATGGCGGCAAGCTGGTGCTGCAGTACCCTGCGGAGAAAAAGCCGCCGACGGGGCTTTTCACTTACAACACGTTTCCCAACGGAAACGCATCGATCGAGTTCAGCAACAGCGGCTACCGGTACAGCCTGTTCGACCCGCTCAGATCCGCTTCGTCCATCTCCGTCTCCGGACCTGGAGCGGCGGACAAGACCACGCAGATCGCCTGCGGCCCGAACCAGACGCTGCAGCTCAATTACACGATGCGGCTGATGTACGACGCAGGCGTCTGGGTCGATCCCTGAATGCGATGATCCATGTCGCAGTGTCGGTGTCCCGCTCGTCCGGACCGGCCGCCCGCCGACTACGGTGGCGGTAGCGGTCGACGCAATCTGCGCTTGCTACACTCGGCGCGACGGCCCGGCTCCCGCGAGCGACCAGGTCGACCGCCATGCCAAAGCCGCCACACCTTACGTTTTTTTCCGCAACCTCTTTCTCCCTCATCGACTATCGGTGCCATCATGAAACAAGCCATCGCGCTTCTGCTGCTTGCCTTCGCCTCCTCGTCCGCTTTCGCGGCGGGCAGATCCTGCGAGGAGTTGAAGGCCGAGCTCACCGCGAAACTCGATGCCCACGGCGTCAAGGACTACACGCTGAACATCGTCGACAACGCCGACGTCAAGGATCGGAAGGTCATCGGCAGTTGTGCGGCGGGAAGCAAGAAGATCGTGTACAGCAAGAACAAGCCGTCGACCTGATCGACAGGAGCGGTCACCTCATGCGAGTAGCTTGGAGCGACGGGACGCGGCGTATCGTCCTTGCGCAACGGATGGGCACGTCATGCAGGTAGAGGATCATTCGCCGCAGGCCTGGTTCCTCCTGCGCGACGACGACACGCTCCTGCTCGACGTCAACTGCAGCCATGGGCCGGTCGGCTACGCATGGACCATGGCGTTGAACGAGGAAGAAGCGGCGCAGTACCACGCGCTCGGGCGCGATGTCATCGTGCAGCTCGCCGAACAGGTGCAATGGACCGCGCCAGGGGTACTGGGCAGCCGGTCGCCGTATCTCGGCCGCAAAGTGGATGCCGAGACTCGCCAGCGCGTCACCCTGGCCATCAAGGCCTGGAATCAGAGCGACTGACGATCCTGGGTGTTCTACCTGGAAATCAACGCAACTCTTCTGATCGTGCCAACTGCATTGCGCAAGCCACATCCGGCGATCGGCGGATGCACCCCGACCGGATCGCCAGCGCAAGCCACCCCTTATCGCATCCAGCCCGGCTCTGGCAGGATCCATGACAGGCCGGGCACCCGGAAAGAGAAAGCCGCCATGCATGACATGACCTGGAGCGCTTCCGAGAAAAAGGCAGCCAGGGCACTGTTCGACACCGCGCTTCAACGCGAACTCCAAGCCTATCTCCAAGAGTTCAAACGCAGTGCCGCGAGCATCGACACGCCGGGCGCTCTATGGCCCTTGGTCAAACAGGCGATAAAAAAGCAGCGCGAAATCGCTCAGACATACGACTACCGTATTCTCAGCTCACCCTCGTCTTCGCCGTCCTTTTGCGTCGCGGCATCATGCAGGAAGCGGAAGTAGGCGCGGTTGGTGACGAGAAGGCCAGGCACATCATCGCCCTTGCAATCCTGAAGGCGTGATGTATCCGATCGCGTGTCGAACTGCCGTCGTCTACGGCACACGATGCAGTACGCCGGCACCAATACCCGCCGGAAGGCCTTGTGTTCCGACATACGCTGCTACGGATGTGCTGAGTTTATGGCGATTCGCCGGCTGATGCAGCGCGCCGCGTCGCCCTTTTCTCGCGGCATTGCGAGATCGCGCCGACGCTCGGACTGTAGTAGGTTCATCGCGTATGGGTCGATGGGCAGACCCGCCGACGCGAAGACAGGTGCCGATTGCCATGCGTGTATTTCTGGACGATGAGCGCGAGACACCCGCAGGATGGACAAGAGCCTATTGGCCGGATGACGTCATCGCACTGCTCCAGACCGGGAAGGTAGAGGAACTCAGCCTGGACCATGATCTCGGCGACGATGCACGCGGAACCGGTTACGACGTGGTGCTCTGGATCGAGGAAGCAGTGGCACTTCGGTCCTTCGTCCCGCCCAGGATGCACGTCCATTCTGCAAACACCTCGGCGAGAGATAAGATGCGTCTTGGCATCAAGGCGATCGAGCGGCTAGCGATAAAGAACAGACCCAGTGCATGATCTCATTGCGATGCGGCTGAGATGATGGAGAAGCAGACTGCTTGTCCGGCCCGTGCCTACTGCTCCAATACCTGACACTCGCAGATGATCAATCCAGATTGGACAACCAGAGGCAAATCGGTCGCGCAGTTGATCGAAGAGCTCAAGACATTCGAGAACCAGGACATGGAGGTCAGAATCTCCGTCGATGGCGGAAACACGTCCTTCCCGATTTCGCTAGTTGGCAAGACGGATGGCAAGTATGCCGTCTTGAGGAATTGCGAGGACAATCCTTCCATCGTTCATCATGTGTCTGAGGGTGGTTAGCGATTCATTGGCGCGGTACTTCAATCTCAGCTTTCACACTGATGGCAATCCTCGCCGCAGCGTCCTCCCCGTGACAGTCGACAATGACAGAGAATCCGGAAGCCCAACGTCGCAACGCGCCCCGCACAACGGTGCAGTCCGAGCCGCGCGCATCCGAAGAGGCCGCGCTTCCCCTTCCGAAGGAAACGCTCTGGGCCTTGTTCGATTACTTGAACGACGCGCTCGCCGATGGCTGCGATCACTCCTTGCGACTCACCACACAGTTCCTCGCGTCCCAGGATGTCGCTCCGGAGTCGGTCATCCCCTGGCTCGGTGCGCACGGAGGCTTCTGCGACTGCGAGGTGCTGTTCAATGTCGAGGAGCGCTGGGGCAAGCCGTGATCGGACATCGACCTGATGCATGACCTTCCGTATCACTTCCTGGCCGATCTGCTGCTGCATCCTGCGCAACCAGGAAGCAAGGCGACTGCGCTCGTCTCCGGCCAGTGGTGCGCCATTCTCTGCATCGACCAGCAGCAGTGGTCGGCCCGCCTCACCTTCACCGGCAGCCCGGCGCCCGGGGTCACGTTCCGCGCAGGGGTACAGTTGCTGATGCCTGACGCACTTGCCCACTTCCCGGCGGGCGCCGATTTCACGCTCTGGGCGAACGGCAGCGAAGGGACAGGCCACGTGGTCTCGAGGGCGGCCTGACAGGCACACGGAACCCGCATGCACGTCGACATCACCCACCACGTGGACGCCAGCGAGCCCGACGACGGGTACGGTTACTACTATGCCTACACCCTCTACCGCTTCAGCGACGGCCGCGATCGGTTGCTGGCGCGCAGCTACGACGACGATGCGGATCAGGCGCATTTCCTGAACATCGAAGTGGACGGGCACGTGCGCTTGATGATCGACGCGGACCTGCGGCATCCGCTGCTGCTGGCCGCCGCGGCGTACCTGGGCGAGACCGGCAAGCGTAGACTGCGCTGGCTGAGCGGCCGCGGCGACGGTTACGAGCCCCTGCCCGCCCAGCCCACCATCGGACCAGCGGAGGCTCCATGAAGCGCGTCACCGGGATTGGCGGCATCTTCTTCAAGGCACAGGACCCGGCCGCGCTGCAGGCCTGGTACCAGCGGCATCTCGGCATCGACGTGCAGGCCTGGGGCGGCACCGCCTTCGCCTGGAACGACGGCAGCGGCGCGCCGGTCACCGGCTCCACCGTCTGGTCGATCGGCGCGGCGGCGCAGGAGCCGCACTTCTCGCCCGGCACGGCACCCTTCATGATCAATTACCGGGTGCACGATCTGCACGCGCTGGTCGCGGCGCTGCGCGAGGAAGGCTGCCACGTGCTGGACCGCATCGATGAGTCCGAATACGGCGCCTTCGCCTGGGTCATCGACCCGGAAGGCAACAAGGTGGAGCTCTGGCAGCCGCCCGCCGGGCAGTAGTGCCCGCTCCGGCCGGTCGACTGGCCGGCCGGTAGCACGGGACGCCCGACCGGTCAGCGTCGAACCAGCCCCGCCGACATCGCCCGTGCACGCCGACCGGCGGGTTGGCGCCACCGACCGGCAGCACATGATCTTCGCTCGCCCTGCACTGCGCTATCACTACTGTCCGCGCTCATTGTCCTGATCGGGATCCGCGCCACCGATGAATGCCTCCCTCCCGAGTTCCCCCTCGCCCCTGCGTCCCTTCGCGGCGCGGGTCCTGGTCGTCATGGCGCTGGGCGCGCTGGCGCTGCTGGCCTGGCAGTTGTCGGAGCTGCTGCTGATCGTGTTCGGTGCGGTGGTGGTGGGCGTGCTGCTGCACGGGCTGGCCACGCTGTTGCGAAAGTGGTTGCCGCTGCCGGAGTGGGCGGCGCTGGCGCTGGTGATCCTGGTGCTGGTGCTGGCGCTGTCGGCGATCGTGCTGTTGTTCGGCGCCGAGGTCGCCGCGCAGATCGACACCTTCCGCGCCACCTTGCCGGCAGCCTGGAACAAGTTCCATGCCTGGCTGCAGTCCGGCCCGCTGGGGCCGCAGATCGAGCGCATCCCCGACCAGTTGCGCGACGGCGCCTCGACCCTGGCCACGCATGCCGGCGCCATCGTGCTGTCGGCCGGCGGCGGCGTCACCGACGCGGTGCTGATGATGGTCGGCGGGCTGTACCTGGCCGCGCAGCCGCGGCTGTATCGCCAGGGCCTGCTGCACCTGCTGCCGCGCGACCGTCGCGGCGTCGCCGACGAAGCGCTGACCGCCAGCGGCCAGGCGCTGCGCGCGTGGCTGACCGGCCAGTTGCTGGCGATGGCGGTGATCGGCACCCTGACCGGCATCGGGCTGTGGCTGCTGGGCGTGCCGGTGGCGCTGGGCATCGGCTTGTTGACCGCGCTGCTGGACTTCATCCCGATCGTCGGCCCGATCGTGGCCGCGGTCCCGGCGATCCTGCTCGGCTTCACCGTCAGCCCGCAGGTGGCACTGGGCGCGCTGCTGCTGTTCGTGGTGCTGCAGCAACTCGAAGGCCACGTGCTGCAGCCGCTGATCCAGGCGCGCGCGGTGGACCTGCCGCCAGCGCTGCTGCTGTTCTCGCTGTTCGGTATCGGCGTGCTGTTCGGGCCGATGGGCGTGGTGCTGGCGGCGCCGCTCACCGTGGTGCTTTACGTGCTGGTCAAGCGCCTGTACGTGCAGCATGCGCTGGGCGATGCCGAGGGCGCGGATGGCGCCGGAAAGCCCGCCGCCTGATCTGCGGTGCGTGATCCCATCCCGCCCCGCACGCGACGATGCCCACCGATCCGCAGGACCTGCAACGCGATCTGGCCGAGACCTTGCATAGTGCCGCCGCGTACAACGACAAGGGCTATGCCTGGCTCGGACACGATGCCCAGCAGATCGCCGACATGCAGTACCGGTTCCAGGCCCAGTTGACGGAACTGGCCGTGCGCCTGGGCGAGGCGCGACTCGGCGCGGCGCTGAGCACCGCCATCGCCAGCGGCGCGGCCGCGCGCGACGGCTCGGGCGACTATGTGGTGCTGTGCGAGGAGGTATTCGGCCGCGCGCGGGTGCGCCGCTGA
>NZ_NKUH01000116.1:0-691 GCF_009192895.1 Xanthomonas sp. LMG 12460
GACGGATGCGCTAAATCGCCTGCAAGGCGGCGGGGATGGGAGGTCGGACCTGGAGCTTCAGGACACCTCCGCCGCGTTGCCATGCGCATTCATGTGGTGAGGATCGTGGTGTAGCGGCGAGCGACGCCAATGTGCCTTTCGCAGAAGCGGCTTTAGCCGCGATGGCTTTCATCGGAAAGCCTGTCGCCGCTAAAGCAGCCCCTACGACACCTTCCCCGTTGCAGCCGGGTCGGCCGGCGTTGAGCGATAGCATGGACTCGGCACGAAAGCCGCGCCAAGGCGTTGCCGAGGCGACCGGGCACGACGCGACGCTTGGCGACCGACCCAGTTTTGAAGGCAGGAACAGCGGGGCACTCGCCGCTTGCATGCACGCTCCGGCCCCAATCGCCAGCGGTGAAAAGCACGGTACGTGTGACCACTCCAGTCGACCGATACCGTCTGGCTTCATATCGCCTGCCTTGGAGGACCGGACAGACTCGCGCTAGAAAGGAAAACACCTCGCCAAAACAGAAAAAACCCCGGCAAGCACAATGGCTTGCCGGGGTCTGTTTGCATCGCAGGAACGACGAAAGATCAAAACGGAATATCGTCATCCGCGAAGTCGTCCATCGGCGCGGACTGCTGCGGGGCCGGCTGCTGGCGACGCGGCGCGTAATCCTGCCCACCACCACCGCCACCACCGCCCATGCCG
>NZ_NKUH01000117.1:0-23882 GCF_009192895.1 Xanthomonas sp. LMG 12460
ACGGCCTGCCGCACTCCGCTCTCACCTACAACGATAGACCCTTATTTGACACAAGCGGCTTCAGCCGCGACCGACATTCATGGGAATGCTTCGTCGCGGCTGAAGCGGCTCCTGCGGCAGGGTGGTGCGGTGGCCGGCTGGGCTAGCTCAGCTGCTGGCCGATCTCGCGCGCCATCGCGTTGAGCGGCAGGATCTTCTCCGCGCCGCCGCGCTTGATCGCTTCCTTGGGCATGCCGAACACCACGCTGCTCTGTTCGTCCTGGGCCACGGTGCGTGCGCCGGCCTGGCGCATCTCCAGCAGGCCGACCGCGCCGTCGTCGCCCATGCCGGTCATGATGATGCCCAGCGCGTTGCCGCCGGCGGCGCGCGCGGCGGAGCGGAACAGCACGTCCACCGATGGCCGGTGCCGGTTCACCGGCGGCCCGTCCAGCACTTCGACGAAGTACTGCGCGCCGCTGCGCCGCAGCAGCATGTGCTTGCCGCCCGGCGCGATCAGCGCGCGTCCCGGCACCACGCGGTCGTTGTTGGCCGCTTCCTTCACCGAGATCTGGCACAGCGTGTCCAGGCGTGCGGCGAAGGCGGCGGTGAACTTTTCCGGCATGTGCTGGACGATGACGATGCCGGGGCTGACCCGCGGCAGCGCGGTCAGCACTTCCTCCAGCGCCTGGGTGCCGCCGGTGGAGGTGCCGATCGCCACCACCCGTTCGGTGGTCTGCGACAGCGCGCGGCCGCCTTGTGCGGGCAGGATCACGTCGGCGGTGTGCTTGATCTCCGGCTCCGCCGGCGCCACGGCCGGCCGCGACGACAGGCGCTTGACGTTGGCGCGCGCCGCGCTCTTCACCGTGGCGATCATTTCCTCGGCCGAGTCGGTGAGGAATTGCTTGAGGCCGAGCTTGGGCTTGGTCACCACCGCCACCGCGCCGGCGGCCAGCGCGTCCATGGTCACCCGCGCGCCCTTCTCGGTGAGCGTGGAGCAGATCACCACCGGGGTGGGGCGTTCGCTCATGATCTTGCGCAGGAAGGTGATGCCGTCCATCTTCGGCATCTCCACGTCCAGCACGATCACGTCTGGCCACTGCTGGCGCATCTTGTCCATCGCCAGCAGCGGGTCGGCCGCGGCGGCGATGACCTCGATGCCGGGCGCGTCGTTGAGCACGGCGACCAGCACCTGGCGCACCACCGCCGAATCGTCGATCACCATGGCCTTGATCGTGGTCATGCGGGGTTCCCTCCTGGGACGTCGTGGTTCATGGCTTGCGGTACACCGACGGCGCGATCTGCACCACGTCGCCGTTGACGTCGTTGAGGCTTTCGGAGTGGCCGATGCAGAAGATGCCGCCGCGCTTGAGCGTGCCGAGCACCCGCGCCACCACTTCGCGCTTGGTCTGGCCGTTGAAGTAGATCATCACGTTGCGCAGGAACACCACGTCGAACTGGCCCAGGTTGGGCAGCGTCGCGTTGAGGTTGGCGTGCAGGAAGCGCACATGGTCGCGGATCTTGCGGTCGATCAGCATGCTGCCTTCGTACTCGCCGCGGCCCTTGAGGCAGTAGCGCTTGAGCATGGCCGGCGGCATGTGCTCGATGCGCAGCAGCGGATAATGGCCGGTCCGCGCCTTGGCCAGCACGCGCGTGCTGATGTCGGTGCCGACCACCTCGTAGGGGCGGCCCTGCAGGGTATCGTCCAGCACCATGGCCATGCTGTAGGCCTCCTCGCCGCTGGAACTGGCCGCGCTCCAGCAACGGAACGGCGTACTGCCGGTATGCGCGGCGGCGATGCTGCGCAGCAGGTCGAAGTGCTTGGGTTCGCGGAAGAAATAGGTTTCGTTGGTGGTCAGCAGGTCGATCGCGGTCTGCACCTCGCCGCTGCCCTCGCGGCTTTCCAGCAGCTTGAGGTACTGGGTGTAGGTCTGCAGCGAATGCGCCTTCAGGCGCTTGCCCAGGCGTCCGCACAGCATGGCCTTCTTGGCCGGCGAGATGGTGATGCCGGCGGCGTCGAAGATGAAGCGCTGGAACCGGCCGAATTCCTGCTCGGTGATGGTGTCGTGGCTGGTCATGGTCATGGCCGGTCGGTCAGTGGGGAGGGGCGGGAGCGGGGACGCTGGCGTTGCCGGTGGGGCCGTGTTCCTGCAGCAGGCGCTGGTGCTCCAGCAGCCAGGCGTGCAGCGCGCCGCCCCCCAACGGGCGCGCCAGCAGGTAGCCCTGGCCGAAGTCGCAGCCCAGCTCCTGCAGCAGGGTCCAGTCCTCCACCGTTTCGATGCCCTCGGCGACGGTGCTCAGGCCCAGCCGCTGGGCCATGCCCAGCGCCGATTCGAGGACCGTGCGCAGGTTGCGGCTGCGGTGCGCGTCGTGGACGAAGATGCGGTCGATCTTCAGTTCGGTGAAGGGGATGCGGGTGAGCTGCTGCAGCGAGGAGAAGCCGGTGCCGTAGTCGTCCAGCGACAGGCCGAAGCCCTGCAGCCGCAGCCGTGCCAGCATGCCCAGTGCGCTGCCGCAGACCAGCGAGCTTTCGGTGATTTCCAGCACCAGGTCCGACGGCGCCAGCCCATGCTGGCGCAGCAGCCCGAGCAGTTCGTCGAGCAGGTTCGGGTCCTGCAGCATGCTCGGCGACAGGTTCAACGCCAGGGTCAGCTGGAACCCGTCCTGTTTCCACGCCGCCAGTCGTGCCATCGCCTGGTCGGCGACGCAGGCGGTGAGCGCGTGAATCAGGCCTTCGCGCTCGGCCACGGCGATGAAGCGGTCCGGCGCGATCGGCCCGGCACTGGGATGGCGCCAGCGCGCCAGCGCTTCCACGCCGCCGACCCGGCCGCTGCGCATGTCCACCTTGGGCTGATAGGCCACCTCGATCTCGCCGCGTTGCAGTGCCTCGCGCAGCATCGCCGCCATGGTCGCCTCGCCGGGCGCCTCGGCGTCGTCACGTGGTGCCGGCGCGCTCGGCGCGTGGGCGCGCACCGCGGCAGCGAGCTGGGCGGCGCGCAGCGGCTTCTCCAGTCCCGCCAGCACCTGCAGGCCGTTGCTGCGCCCGACCTGCAGCACCGAGTCGATCAGGGCCGCGCCGCGCTGCGAGGCGACCACGATCGGCACGCGCACGCTGCAGCGGGCCAGTGCGTCGAGCAATTGCACGCCGTCCATGCCGGGCATTTCCAGATCCACGATCAACAGCCCCAGCGGCGGCCCCTGGGTTACCCGTGCCAGCGCGGCATGGCCGTCGGCCGCGCCTTCCACCGCCACCGCCCCCATGCGCTGGCACAGGGCCAGCGCATGTTCGCGCTGGACCTGGCTGTCGTCGACCACCAGGACCGTGCCGAAGTGGTGCAGGGCGGCGGTGTCGGGGGACGTGGGCATGCGAAATCCGTTTCGAGGAAAGGGAGGGGCGCTAAGTGGCAACGGCCGCTCAGGCGGCGATGCCTTCTTCCAGGTGGGCGTCGAGCGCGGTCATGCTGGCGAACTCCTGGGGCGCCAGCACCGCATCGGCGGCGAGCAGGATCACGAAGCGCTCGCCGACCTTGCCCATGCCGTGGATGAAATCGCGGCGGATGCCGGTCCCGAAGGCCGGCGGCGGCGCGATGTCGGCGGTGGCGATCTCCAGCACCTCGCTGACCGCGTCCACCAGCAGGCCCAGCACCTGGCGTTCCTCGCCGCTGGCCACCTCGATGATGACGATGCAGGTGCGCTTGCTGATCTCGCTGGGCGCGCGGCCGAAGCGTTGCTGCAGGTCCACCACCGGCACCACGGCGCCACGCAGGTTGATCACCCCGCGCAACGCGGGCGGCATCATCGGCACGTCGGTCGGCGTGCGGTACTCGATGATCTCCTTGATGCCGAGGATGCCGACGCCGAACATTTCCTTGCCGAGCAGGAAGGTCAGGAACTGGTCCGTGGCCAGGTCGCCGGCGTCGGAGGGTGAGAGCGAAGCGGGAGCGTTCATGGCCATGTCTCAGAAGGTTTCGAAGTGGGCTTCGTCGAGCGAATCCGCCAGGACCAGCTGGCCGTTGGCGACGCGCGCGATCGGCTTGGGACCGGCCTGCCCGTTGCGGCCGCGCCCGGCGCCGGGACGTCGCGCCGCGGTCCTGGCCGGCGGGGCGCCCTGCACCTTGAAGAAGCTCATCAGCTGCTGCAGCTGTTCGGCCTGCGCGCTCATCTCCTCGGCCGTGGCGGCCAGCTCCTCGGAGTTGGACGCGGCCTGCTGGGTGGTCTGGTTGAGTTGGCCGACCGCGGCATTGATCTGACCGACGCCGGAGGTCTGCTCCTCGGAGGCGGCGGTGATCTCCTGCACCAGGTCGGAGGTGCGCTTGATCGACGGCACCATCTCGTCCAGCAGCTTGCCGGCGTTCTCGGCCAGTTCCACGCTGGAGCTGGCGACGTCGCCGATCTCCTGCGCCGCGATCTGGCTGCGTTCGGCCAGCTTGCGCACTTCCGCGGCGACCACCGCAAAGCCCTTGCCGTGCTCGCCGGCACGCGCGGCCTCGATCGCCGCGTTCAGCGCCAGCAGGTTGGTCTGGTAGGCGATGTCGTCGATGATGCCGATCTTCTGCGCGATCTGCTTCATCGCCTGCACGGTCGCCCGCACCGATTCGCCGCCGTCCAGCGCCTGGCTGGAGGCCTTGCTGGCCATGCCGTCGGTGATCTTGGCGTTTTCGGTGTTCTGCGAGATCGACGCGGTCATCTGCTCCAGCGAGGCGCTGGTTTCTTCGACGCCGGCGGCCTGCTCGCTGGCCGCCTGGCTCAGCGACTGCGCGGTGGCGCTGACTTCTTCCGACGCGCTGGCCAGCGATTCGGCATTGCCGTTGACCTCGCTGACCACCTGCGACAGGCGCGCGATGGTGTCGTTGATGTAGTTCTTCATTTCGGCGTAGGCGCCGTCGTAGTGCTTGTCGATGCTCTGGGTCAGGTCGCCCTCGGCCAGGCCGCCCATCACCCGCACCACGTCCTGGATGCTGCCGCCGGTCGTGGTCGCCAGATCGTTCAGGCCCTGGCCCATCTCACGCTGGAACCCCGCCAGGCCATCCAGCGCGATCCGCTCGGAGAAGTCGCCGCGGTTGGCGGCCGCGACCACACGGCGCTGGCCGTCGATCACCAGCTTCAGCCGCTCGACCATGCTCCGCATCGCATACAGCGCGCTGCCGCTGTCGTTGGCGCGCACCGCCACCTCCAGGTTGAGGTCGCCCTGCGCCACCTTGTTGGCGATCTCGGCCACATAGGCCGGCTCGCCGCCCAGCAGGCGGGTGAGGATGCGCACGATGAAGAACGCCACGACCGCGCCCAGCAGCACCGCCGCCACGATGGTCGCGATGATCAGCGAGCGCGCGGACGCATAGAGTTCGTCGCCGCGGTCGCTGGCATCCTGGCCGCCCTTGACGTTCAGGTCCACCAGCTTGTCGATCGCGTCGGCGGTGCTGCGGAAGATCTGCCGCTGCTCGCCGTTCAGTGCGGTCATCGCCTCCTGCGTTTTTCCCTGCGCCGCCAGCGCCAGCAACTGCTTGTGCAGCTCCGTGTAGCGATCGAAGTTCTTGGCGAAATCCGTGTACAGCGCCTGCTCCTCGGGCGAGGAGATCAGCGGGACATAGGTCTTCCTGTTGTTCTCGAACGCCTCCAGTGTCTTGAGCATGCGCGTGTCGTAATCCTGCATCTCGGCTGGACTGGTGGCGACGACCCGCTGCAACTCGAGCAGACGCAGCTTGTTGAAGTTCGCGCTCATCTCCTCGACGTTGCGCACGCTGGGCATCCAGTTGGTGGCGAGCTCTGTGGACGAGCCGTTGATCCTGGCCATCTGCATCGTGGCGAAAATGCCGGTCCCCAACAGCAGCAGCAACACTAGGCCGAAGCCGATGCCGATGCGCGTGCCGATCTTCATGTGCTGGAACATCGTGATCCCCCTGGATGTGATGTCGTGAAAGTGGATGTCAGAACGTATCGAAATGGGCTTCGTCCGGCCCCGACACCAGTGCCAGGCCGACCTCGCCGAACCCACGCTTGCGCGCCGGCGCCGCCCTGCGGGACGGACCGACGGTGACTGTCTTCGGACGCCGCGGCGCCACGACCTGGTTGGTACGGAAGAAACTCATCAACTGCTGCAACTGCTCGGCCTGCCCGCTCATTTCCTCGGCCGTGGCGGCCAGCTCCTCGGAGTTGGCTGCGGCCTGCTGGGTGGTCTGGTTGAGCTGGCCGACCGCGGCGTTGATCTGGCCGACGCCGGAGGTCTGTTCCTCGGAGGCGGCGGTGATCTCCTGCACCAGGTCCGAGGTGCGGCGGATCGACGGCACCATCTGCTCCAGCAGCTTGCCGGCGTCCTCGGCCAGCTCCACGCTGGACTCGGCGACCTGGCCGATTTCCTGCGCGGCCACCTGGCTGCGCTCGGCCAGCTTGCGCACTTCTGCTGCGACGACCGCAAAGCCCTTGCCGTGCTCGCCCGCGCGCGCGGCCTCGATCGCCGCGTTCAGCGCCAGCAGGTTGGTCTGGTAGGCGATGTCGTCGATGATGCCGATCTTCTGCGCGATCTGCTTCATCGCGGTCACCGTCGAGCGCACCGCATCGCCGCCTTCGTTGGCTTCGCGCGCGGCTTTGGCCGCCATGCCGTCGGTGACCTTGGCGTTCTCGGTGTTCTGTGCGATGGACGCGGTCATCTGCTCCAGCGAGGCGCTGGTCTCCTCCACGCCGGCGGCCTGTTCGCTGGCCGCCTGGCTCAGCGACTGCGCTGTGGCGCTGACCTGCTCGGAGGCGCTGGCCAGTGCTTCGGCATTGATGTTCACCTCGCCGACCACCTGCGCCAGGCGCGCGACGGTGGCGTTGATGCTGTCGCACAGTTCCTTCAGCTGGCCCTGGCACTGCACGTCCGCCAGCCGGGTCAGGTCGCCGGCCTCGATCGCCTTGAGCACGGCGCCGGCTTCGTTCAGCGGGCCGATCACCGTGTCCAGGGTCAGGTTGACGCCGTCGACGATGCGGCGGAAGTCGCCATGGTGCAGGCTGCTGTCGGCACGCACGTCCAGACGGCCGGCCGCGGCGGCATCGACCAGCAGGCTGGTGTCGCGAATCAGCGCGCGCAGGTTGGAACGCACCTGCTCGATCGTGTCGTTGATGAACGCCTTCTTGCCCGGGAGGGCTTCCAACGGCGCGTCGAAGTTGCCGCGGCCGAATTCGGCGATGCAGGCCATCGCCTTCTTCTTGGTGGCGATGTGGTCGCCGACCATGCGGTTGATGCCGTCGGCCATGCTGCGGAAATCGCCTTCGAAGCGGTGGCTCTCGATCACCACGTCGATGTCGCCGGCGTCGTGCTGCGCGGACATGTGCTTCATCTGCGCGATCAGCCCCTGCATGTTGCGCCGCACCTGCTCGATGATCTCGTTGATGAAGACCTTCTTGCCCGGCAGCGTCTCCAGCGGCGCATCGAAATTGCCGCGACCGAACTCGGCCACGCAGGCCAGCGCCTTCTTCTTGGTGGCGATGTGGTCGCCGACCATGCGGTTGACGCCTTCGGCGATGACCTTGAACTCGCCCTCGAAGCGATGGCTCTCGATCACCACGTCGATGTCGCCGGCATCGTGCTCGCGCGACATGCGCACGATCTCGTCGTTGATCTGACGCATGCCGGTCTGCACCTGGCGCAGTGCCAGCAGCACCTCGCAGGCCTGGTCGTTGCGCACCGTCGGCATCACCACCTCGAAGTTGCCGGTGGCGAAGCGCGCCAGGGTGGTGGTGGCGATCCGCAGCGAGCGGGTGATGGCGTGGACGGTAAAGGCCAGTACCGCGGCGGCGAGCACGGTGGCGCCGATGCCCAGCGCCAGGGTCTGCCCGGCGGGCAGGCCGAGGGCGAACCCGCACACGGCGGCGGCCAATGGCAGCACGATGGCGATGGCCGAGCCGCTCCACAGCTTGGATGACAGCGAAAGGGAGTTGGACATGCCGTGGTACCTGTGCGGGATAGAGAGGCACCGGCCTGCCGGGCCGGTGCGGAGATGGATCAGAACGAGACGAACGCGGCTTCTTCCAGGCGTGCGGCCTGCGCCGTGGCGGCAGGCCCGCCGAAGCTGCGCGCACGTGGCCCGCGTTGCATCGGCGTCGGCAGCCGCCGCGGCTGCGGGGCCGGTGCCGGGGTGGGCGTGGCGCCGGTGGTGAAGAAGCTCATGAGCGTTTGCAACTGTTCGGCCTGGCTGCTTACTTCTTCGGCCGTGGCGGCCAATTCTTCAGCGTTGGCAGCGGATTGCTGTGTTGTCTGGCTGAGCTGCACCACCGCGGTGTTGATCTGGCCGACGCCGGAGCTCTGCTCTTCGGAGGCGGCGGTGATCTCCTGCACCAGGTCGGAGGTGCGGCGGATCGACGGTTCCATCTCGCCGAGCAGGCGCCCGGCGGTCTCGGCCAGGTTCACGCTGGTGCTGGCGACGTCGCCGATCTCGTGCGCGGCGACCTGGCTGCGCTCGGCCAGCTTGCGTACCTCGGCGGCGACCACCGCGAAGCCCTTGCCGTGCTCGCCGGCGCGCGCGGCCTCGATCGCCGCGTTCAGCGCCAACAGGTTGGTCTGGTAGGCGATGTCGTCGATGATGCCGATCTTGCGTGCGATCTCCTTCATCGCCGAGACGGTGGCGCGGACCGCCTCGCCGCTTTCGGCGGCCTCGCGCGAGGCCTTGGCGGCCATGCCGTCGGTGATCTTGGCGTTCTCCGCGTTCTGCGCGATGGAGCCGGTCATCTGCTCCAGCGAGGCGCTGGTCTCCTCCACGCCGGCGGCTTGCTCGCTGGCCGCCTGGCTCAGCGACTGCGCGGTGGAGGACAGTTCCTCGGCGGCGCTGGCCAGGGTCACGGCGTTGCCGTTGACCTCGTTGACGATGCTGGTGAGCTTGTCGATGGTGGCGTTGACGTAGCGCTGCATGTCGGCGAAGGCGCCTTCGTAGTGACCCTGCACCTGGCGGCTGAGGTCGCCCTCGGCCATCGCGCCCATCACCTTGATCACGTCGCCGACACTGCGCAGATTGCCGCGGGTCTGTTCGATGATCTCGTTGATGAAGGCCTTCTTGCCCGGCAGCTGCGGCATCGGCGCGTCGAAGTTGCCGCGGCCGAACTCGGCGACCACGCCCAGCGCCTGCTTCTTGACCGCGATATGCGCCGCGACCATGCGGTTGATGGCCTTGCCGATCGCGCAGAATTCCCCGTCCAGATGGGTGCAGTCGATCTGCACGTCGATGTCGCCCTTGTCGTGCTCGTCGGACATGCGCGCGATCTCGCCGATCAGGCGCTTGAAGTTGCCGCGCACCTGCTCGATGGTGTCGTTGATGAAGGCCTTCTTGCCGGGTAGCTGCGGCATGCCCGCGTCGAAGTTGCCGCGGCCGAACTCGGCGACCACGCCCATCGCCTGCTTCTTGACCGCGATGTGGCTGCCGACCATGCGGTTGATGCCGTCGGCCATGCTGCGGAAGTCGCCCTGGAAGTGCGCGCTGTCGATGCTGGCGTCGATCTCGCCGGCCTCGTGCTGCTCGGAGACGCGGCGCATTTCGGCGATCAGGCCGAGCATGTTGCGCCGCACCTGCTCGATGGTGTCGTTGATGTAGGCCTTCTTGTCCGGGAACGCGGCCAGCGGCGCGGTGAAGTTGCCGCGGCCGAACTCGCCCACGCAATCGATCGCCTGCTTGCAGACGCCGATGTGGGCGCCGACCAGTTGGTTGATGTCGCCGGCCACGGCCCGATAGGCGCCGCTGGCCTGCGTCGCATCCAGCATCACGTCGCAGTCGCCGGCGGCGTGTGCGCGGGTCATGTGCGCGACGTCGGCCTGCAACTGCCGCAGCGGCCGCTGCGCGGCGAGCAGGGCCTGGCCGATCTCGCTGCCGCCGGCGGTCGCGTCCACGCGCTCCAGTTCGCCCTGCGCCAGCGCCTGCAGACCGGTGCGGGCCAGGTCCAGTTCGCGCTGCGCGGCAGCGGACGTTTGCTGCGCCGAACGCACGCTGCCGCCCAGCACCAGGCCGGCGACCAGCGTGGCCACGGCGACCGCAGCCCAGGCGAGGCCGCCGGCCAGCGGCAGCGCCAGCGCCGCGACGGCCGCGGCGGCGGGCAGGGCGACGGCGACGACCGCGGCCGTCGGCAGGGTGGTAAGGGGCGTCCGGTTCTGGGACATGACGGCGATTCCTGGTTGATGGCGTGACGTAGGAATGACGGCAGGCGATGCGGCGGTTCAGGCCGCCAGCGATTCGGTGCCGGGTTGCAACTGGCCGATGAGCGACGGCACGTCCAGGATCAGGGCGACCCCGCCGCTGCCGAGGATGCTGGAGCCGCTGATGCCCTTGACCTGGGCGAAGACCTTGGAGAGCGGCTTGATCACGGTCTGCCACTCGCCCAGCAGGGTGTCGACCACCAGGCCGAACCGCTGCGAGCCCTGGCGGATCACCACGATGCTCTCGCGCGCCGGCGGCGCGCCGGCGATGGCGAACAGCGAGCGCAGGCGTACGTAGGGCAGCACGTTGCCGCGCAGGTCGATGTACTCGCTCTGGTAGTTCGGTGCGAACTCCACGCATTCCTCGACCACGTCCAGCGGCACCACGAACACCGACTTGCCGACCCCGACCTGGAAGCCGTTGATGATCGCCAGGGTCAGTGGCAGCCGCACCGAGATGGTGGTGCCGACGTCCTGCTGGCTGCTGATGTCGACGCTGCCGCGCAGCGCGGCGATGTTGCGCTTGACCACGTCCATGCCGACGCCGCGGCCGGACAGGTTGGTGACCTTCTCGGCGGTGGAGAAGCCCGGCTCGAAGATCAGCGCGAACACCTCGCGGTCGGAGAGCTGGCGGCCGGGTTCGATCAGGCCGCGTTCCAGCGCCTTGGCCAGGATCCGGTCGCGGTTGAGGCCGCCGCCGTCGTCGCTGATCTGGATGACGATGCTGCCGGAATCGTGGAAGGCGTTGAGGCGTACCGTGCCGCGCACCGGCTTGCCGCGCGCCTGGCGCACCTCGGCCGGTTCGATGCCGTGATCCATGGCGTTGCGCACCAGGTGGGTCAGCGGATCGGCGATCTTCTCCACCACCGACTTGTCCAGCTCGGTGTCCTCGCCATTGACCACCAGCGCGATGTCCTTGCCCAGTTCGCGGGCCACGTCGTGGACCACGCGGTGGAAGCGGCTGAAGGTGCCGCCGATCTTGACCATGCGCAGCTGCAGCGCGCTTTCGCGCACCTCTTCGACCAGCCCGGCGAGGATCGAGGTGGACTCCAGCAACTGCGCATCGCCGGTGCGCTGCGCGTTGGCGCCGGTGCTGGCGACCGCGATGATCAGCTCGCCGACCAGGTCGATCATGCGGTCGAGCTTGTCGGCGTCGACGCGGATCGAGCCGCCTTCGCCGCGCGCGCCGGCGGCCTTGGCGGGGCCGGCATTGGCGGCGGGGGCCGCTGCCGCGGCCGGCGCATTGGGCATGGCCGGTGCGGCTGCAGCCGGCGCGGCCTCCGGTGTGGCGGCACTCTCGAAACCGGCGAAGTCGTCAGCGCTGGCCTGGCTGCCGGCCTCGGCCACCAGCAGCGGCAGATCCAGGTTGGCGGCGTCGCCGTACGGGTCCACCGCCAGCACCTGCAGGTCGCAGTCGTCGCGCACGAATTCGAAGATGTCCTCGATCGCGGCCTGCTGCGCGTCGCTGCGCAGCAGGATGTCGAAGCCCAGGTAGCAGGCCTCAGGGTCCAGGTCCGGCAGCGCCGGCACGCGCTCGTGACGGGTGCGCACCGCTTCCAGGCTGCCGAGGCTGCGCAGGCAGCGGATCAGGTGCAGCGGCGAGTTGCCGAAGCGCAGCGCATCGGCGAACAACTGCAGCGAGATCCGCCAGTAGCCGGTCTGCGCCGGCGCCGCGGGCGTTGCGGTGGCGCTGGCCTTGGCGGCCGGCGCGGCAGCAGGGTGCAGGTAGGTCTGCAGGCGTTCCAGCAGCGGCGCACCCTCGGTGGCCAGCGTGACTTCGTCCGCCTCGGCGCCGGCGGCCGCTTCCACCAGGGTGCGGATGTGGTCGCAGCAGGCCAGCATCAGTTGGATCAGTTCCGAATCCAGCGCGACGGCCTGCTCGCGCACCAGGTCCAGCACGCTCTCCACCACATGGGTGAAGCCGACCAGTTGCGCCAGATCGAACAGGCCGCCGGAGCCCTTGATGGTATGGGCGGCGCGGAAGATCGCGTTGACCGCGTCGGGACCGGCTTCGCCGCGCTCGGCTTCCAGCAGGTTGCGTTCCATGTCCTCGAGCAGGTCGCGGCTCTCGGCGATGAAGGTCTGCAGCAATTGATCCATGTTCATGTCGTGCTGCCGATTAGTGAAGAGTGTCGTCGCCGACGCGCTCGAACGCGTCGCCCAGGCCGAGCAGGTCCAGCGCGTCGCCGACCGCCTTGGTGCAGCCCTCGAGCTGGAATGGCCGTCCCAGCGCGCGCAGCGCGGCCTGGGTGGCCAGCAGCAGTTGCACGCCGGTGGCGTCGATGTCGTTCACCGCCTGCACCTGCAGGCGCAGGCCGCCGGGATGCTCCAGCGCGGGCAGCAGCAGCGGCTTCAGTTCGGCCGCATGGCGGATGGTCATGTCGCCGTCCACGATCAACTGCAGCGGCGGATCCTGTTCGTCGGGGGGCGTCGAGCGCATGGCGGGTCTCCGGCAGTGGCGAGTGGAAAGCCGGCACCACGCCGTGAAGGGCGTGTGCAGGCCTGGGTACCAGCAATATCGGCGCGGACGGGAAATATTTAGAAATATTTAGCCCGCGTGAAGCATTTGTCTCGCAGGCCGCACGCGAGCCTGAGTGGTTCAGACCGGTGCCAGGACGCGGATCCCATAACCGCGCCGATGCGGTCGGTCCTTACGTTTCTGCATGCGCCGTGCCAGTCGCGGCAACGGGGAAGGCGTCAAAAAGCCGCGCCATCCGTGCGACGTGGCGGCGGTCTTCACGTGAAGACCGCTGCAGGCCAGGGAACACAGCGGCGCGAGCGCCCATACGCCACCGAACGTTGTGGCGGTCGGGGCGGGGCAGGGGTGTGGGGTCGCGGCAGCCGGCCGCGTGCGGGAGCCGACGCGGGCGGACGCGCCCGCGTCGCTCAGCGTGGCGACAGCGCGGTCAGCAGGCCGCGCGCGGCATTGAAGCGGTCGGCCGCTTCCGGCAGCGGCAGCTTGAGCTTCAGCTTGTCCGGGCCATCCATCGCATACAGCTTGGGCTGCTTCTGGATCATCTGGATGATGGTCATCGGATCCACGTTGGGCTTGGCCTCGAACACCAGGCGCCCGCCGTGCTCGCCCAGTTCCAGCTTGCGGATGCCCAGCACGTTGGCCTGCAGCTTCAGTTCGGCGATCGCGAACAGGTGCTTCACCGGATCCGGTAGCAGGCCGAAGCGGTCGATCATCTCCACCTGCAGTTCGCGCAGGCCGTCGCTGTCGCGGGCGCTGGAAATGCGCTTGTACAACGTCAGACGGGTATGCACGTCGGGCAGATAGTCGTCGGGGATCAGCGCGGGCACATGCAGCTCCACCTCGGCGCCGCGCGCTTCCTCGCCGGCATCCAGGTCCGGCAGCTTGCCCTGGCGGATGCTGCGCACCGCGCGTTCCAGCAGTTCGGTGTACAGGCTGAAGCCGACCTCGGCCATCTGCCCGCTCTGGTCCTCGCCCAGCAGTTCGCCGGCGCCGCGGATCTCCAGATCGTGGGTGGCCAGGGTGAAGCCGGCGCCCAGTTCGTCCATCGAGGCGATGGCGTCCAGCCGCTTCTGCGCATCGGGGGTGATGCTGCGCCGGTCCGGTACCAGCAGGTAGGCGTAGGCGCGATGGTGCGAACGGCCGACGCGGCCGCGCAACTGGTGCAACTGCGCCAGGCCGAAGCGGTCGGCGCGGTTGATGACGATGGTGTTGGCGTTGGGGATGTCGATGCCCGATTCGATGATCGTGGTCGACAGCAGCACGTTGAAGCGCTGCTTCTGGAAATCCAGCATCACCTTTTCCAGCTCGCGCTCGGGCATCTGCCCGTGGGCGATGCCGATGCGCGCCTCCGGCACCAGCTCGCTCAGCTCGCGCTGCATGCGGCCGATGCTCTCCACGTCGTTGTGCAGGAAGTACAGCTGGCCGCCGCGCGCCAGTTCGCGCTGGAAGGCTTCGCGCAACAGCGCGTTGTCCCACTGGGTGACGAAGGTCTGCACCGCCAGCCGGTTCGGCGGCGGCGTGGCGATGATCGACAGGTCGCGCAGGCCGGCCATGGCCATGTTCAAGGTACGCGGGATCGGCGTGGCGGTGAGGGTCAGCAGGTGCACGTTGGCGCGCAGCGCCTTCAGCGCTTCCTTCTGGCGCACGCCGAAGCGTTGCTCCTCGTCGACGATGACCATGCCCAGGTCCTTGAACTTCACGTCCGGCTGCAGCAGGCGATGGGTGCCGACGATCACGTCGATGCTGCCGGCGGCGACCTTCTCCAGCTCGGCCTTGATCTCCTTGCTGCTCTTGAAGCGCGACAGCACTTCGACCTTGAGCGGGTAGTCGGCGAAGCGGTCGCGGAAGTTGCGGTAGTGCTGTTCGGCCAGCAGCGTGGTCGGCACCAGCACCGCCACCTGCTTGCCGGCGCTGGCCGCGGCGAAGGCCGCGCGCACCGCGACCTCGGTCTTGCCGAAGCCGACGTCGCCGCAGACCACGCGGTCCATCGGCTGGCTGCTGGCCAGGTCGCGCAGGGTGGCGTCGATCGCGGCCAGCTGGTCGGGGGTTTCCTCGAACGGGAAGCCGGCGGCGAAGGGCTCGTACATCGCCCGGTCCACCTGCAGCGCCAGCCCGGCACGGGCCTGCCGGCGCGCCTGGATCTCCAGCAGCTCCGCGGCCACGTCGCGCACCTTCTCGGCGGCCTTGCGCTTGGCCTTGGTCCATTGTTCGCCGCCCAGCGAATGCAGCGGCGCGGTCTCGGCCGAGGCGCCGGAGTAGCGGCTGATCAGGTGCAACTGCGCGACCGGCACGTACAACCGGTCGCCCTTGGCGTATTCGATTTCCAGGAACTCGCCGGGCATGCCGCCGGCATCGAGCACGATCAGCCCGCGGTAGCGGCCGACGCCGTGGTCCTCGTGCACGATCGGCGCGCCCTCGGACAATTCGCCGAGGTCGCGGATGATCGCTTCCGGCTCGCGCCCCACACGCCGGCTGCGCCGCGGCTGGCTGGCACGCTCGGGGAACAACTGGCGCTCGGTCAGCACCGCGATCCGCGGCTCCTCCAGCGCGAAGCCGTCGTCGAGCGGCGCAACCGCGATAGCGAAACGTGCAGCAGAAAGCCCCTCTCCCTCCGGGAGAGGGGTAGGGGTGAGGGTCCGACTGCTAGAGTTTTGTGTCTGCGCAGCTTTGGAAGCTGCCACCGAACCCGCCTTCTTCGATGATGGCCGCGCAGACGCCGCACCCTCATCCGGCGCTTCGCGCCACCTTCTCCCGGTGGGAGAAGGAACAAATGCCGCGAAATTCGGCAGCACCTCCGGCTTCAACTCCGCGGCCGCCAACACTTCCAGCAGCGCCTCGCGGCGGCCCGGCGAATCGGCCGCGATCAGCACCCGGCCCGGGTAGTGATCGAGGAAGCTCTTCAGCGCCGCGCCCGGCGCGGCGTCCTTGGCCGCCACCGGCAGCGGCGGCAGCGGCTGGTCGCCCAGCGCCTGTGCCTCGTCGATGCGCGGGTGGTCGGCGGCCCACACGTCGATGCGCGGCAGCCCGTTGAGGCGCTCGCGCAGCGCGTCCGGCGCCTGGTACAGCTCCTCCGGCGCCAGCAGCGGGCGCTCCACGTCGTGGCGGCGCTGCTCGTAGCGGGCCTGGGTCTGCGCCCAGAACGCATCGGCCGCGGCGCCCACGCCCGGTGCGATCAGCGGCAGCACGTGCTCGCCCAGATAATCGAACAGGGTGGCGGTAGCCTCGCGTGCGCCGCTGCTGCGGGTGTCCTGGAAGAACAGCGGCAGGTAGTACTCGATGCCCGACGGCGCCAGCCCGGCCTTCAGGTCCTGGTACAGCGCACTGCGCCGGGTGTCCACGTCGAAGCGTTCGCGCAGCGCGGTCAACACCCGCTCCACGCTGACGTCGTCCATCGGCACTTCGCGCCCGGGCAGCATGCGCACCGCCTGCACATGGTCCAGCGAGCGCTGCGATTCCGGGTCGAAGGCGCGGATCGAATCGATGTCCTCGTCCAGCAGTTCGATCCGCAGCGGTGCGTCGGTGCCCATCGGGTACACGTCGAGCAGGCCGCCGCGCACGGCGAAGTCGCCCGGGTCCATCACCTGCGGCACGTTGCGGTATCCCGCGCTTTCCAGTCGGCGTTTCTCCGCGTCCAGGTCCAGGCGCTGGCCTACGCGCAGGTCGAAACTGCCGCCGACGATGTAGCGCAGCGGCGCCACCCGCTGCATCAGCGTCTGCACCGGCACCACCACGATGCCCTGGGTCAGCGTCGGCAGCCGGTGCAGCGCGGCTAGGCGCTGGCTGACGATGTCCGGGTGCGGACTGAACTGGTCGTAGGGCAGGGTTTCCCAATCCGGGAACGGCACCACCGGCAGGCTGGGATCCTCCCCGAGCAGGCTATGCAGGTCGGCTTCGAGCTGATGCGCGCTCTGGTTGTCGCGTGCGACCACCAGCAACGGCCCGCGGTGCGCGGACGCGGCGCAGGCGATGTGCCAGGCCAGAGCGGTGGAGGACGCGGGGGCGCGCCAGTGCGCGCGGAGCTGGCCGGACTTGGGCAGCGGCGGAACGGGGAAGGGAAGGGGCGGCATGGACCAACTAGTTTAGCAAGGTCGGGACCCGGGCCCGGGACCGGGGACACGTAAGAGCAGGAGCTGAAGCTGCCTGCGGAGCTCTGGCTTTTCCGGGTCCCGGGTCCCGGGTCCCGAGTTTTCAGCTGCCCAGTTCCAGCACCACCCGCACCAGGTCCGGATTGTCCGGATGCGGCATGCGCTGGAAGCCCAGCGACTCGGCCAGCTGCAGCATCGGTACGTTGCGTTCGAGCACATCGCCGTAGAGCCGGTCCAGATACTTGCGGCGCGCCCACTTGACCAGCTTGCGCATCAATTGCCGGCCCAGGCCCTGGCCGGAAACGAAACTGCTGACCAGGATCGCGTACTGCGCCTCGCGGGTGCCCGGGTTGATCGCGGCGCGCGCCACCGCACCGACCACGGCTTCGCCAGGCGGCAGCGGCTCGGCTGCGACCAGGATCAGTTCCGACTTCGGATTGGGATGGGTGAGGCGTTGCGCCATGTCCTCGGTCAGTTCCTGCGTCGAATGCAGGAAGCGCTCGCGGATCTCGGTCGGCCCGAGCAGGCCGAAGGCACCTTGCAGCGGCGCGCTGTCCTCCGGCCGGATCGGACGGATCAGCAGTTCGCGCCCACTGGGCAGGGTGAAGGTTTCATGCCACGGAGGCATGCGGTTGCGGGTAGCCATGGCCGTATGATCCTCGACGAAGCCTGGATTCTCGCATTACCAAAACCTTACGCCCGTGAACGCAGCGTCCTGCCGATGTGCCGTTCTGGTGGTCTTGCTAGAGTGGCGCTTCGTTCAAGGGAATGCGCGACGATGAAGACATCGCATGCCGTGGCCGTCTCCGCGGCGATCGGGCTGGGCTTGGCCACGCTGCTGGTGGGGCTGCTGGTGGGCGGTGGCAGGTGGCTGCTGCGCGCGCAGCACCACGACACGCCGACCGCCACCACCGCCGCTCCAGTCGCCGATGCGGAGCAACTGGCGACGCAGGCATTGGCCCCGTACCAGGCGCGGCTGCAGGCCACGCGCCGGCCGGTGGTGCAACTGCAACTGCGGCCGATGGCGCAGGACGATCGCCTGGCCAGCAAGGTCGGCGGGCGCCCCTACTGGACCGGTGACAAGCCGTATCCGCATGCGGCCGACGGCCAGCCGCTGGCGTTGCTGGCGCAGATCGATCTGGCGCGGATGCCGCCGCTGCCCGGCTACCCGCGCCAGGGCATGCTGCAGTTCTTCATCGGCGGCGACGACGACTTCTACGGGGCCAACTTCGGTGGTGCGCGCAGCGACCTGGCCGCGCTGAGCGAACAACGCAATTTCCGCGTGGTGTACTGGCCGCAGCCGAAGGCGTCGGCGCGGCAGGCCGAGGTGCCGTTGCCGGCGGCCGACACGTTGCCGTTCGATCCGGCGCGGCCGCGGGCGATGCGGTTCGACGCCGGCGAGGAAACCATCGGCAGCAGCGATGTGCGGTTCGAGCAGGTGCTGGGCAGGCCGCTGGAGGAGGTGGCCGCCGCCTACGCCAAGCGCCACGCGGTGTCGCAGGATGCGGTGGACGACGCGCTGTTCGATGCCCTGAGCCGTGGCGGCAACAAGCTCGGCGGCTACCCGGAGTTCACCCAGCAAGACCCGCGTACCCTGCAGGACAAGCAGGTCCTGCTGCTGCAGTTGGACAGCGACGAGGAGATGATGTGGGGCGACAGCGGCGTCGCCAATTTCTTCATCGATCCGGACGACCTGCGGCGCGGCGATTTCAGCCGCATCGCCTACAACTGGGATTGCTTCTGAGCGCGCGCGTGCGCCGCCCCGCGTACCTCATGCTTCGCGCTTGAGCCATTCCAGGCGCGTGCTGGCACCGGCTTCGCCCAGGTGCGCCTTCAGCGGCGGCAGCGCCTGCGCCAGCGTCTGCTCGAACTGCCAGGGCGGATTGAGCAGCAGCATGCCGCTGCCGTTGAGCCGCAGCGGCGAATCGTCCGGCCGCACCTGCAGTTCGGCGACCAGCGCCGACGCCACCGGCAGGGCCGCGGCCTTGCGGAAGAACGGCTGCAGGCTGCGGCGCTGCTTGATCGGATACCACACCGTGCACACCGCCTGCGGCCAGCGGCTCAGCGTTTCGCGCAGCGCGGCCACGATCAGCGGGTACTCGGCGTCCTGCGCTTCGTAGGGCGGATCGATCAGCACCAGCCCGCGGCCGATCCGGTTGGCCCCGGACTTGGGCGGCAGGAACGCCTTGATCGCCGCATAGCCATCGCCGGCATGCACCTGCACGCGGCGGTCGTGGGCGAACAACGCCTTGAGTTCGGCGGCTTCCTCGGCCTGCAGCTCGCAGGCGGCCAGCCGGTCCTGCGCGCGCAGCGCCTGCGCCACCAGCAGCGGCGAACCAGGGTAGGCGACCAGGGCACCGACCGGATTGTCGGCCTGCACCGCGCGCAGGTAGCGCTCCACCACGTCGGGCAGGGTCGGCTGGCCCATCAACCGCAGCACGCCGGCGGCGGCCTCGCCGGTCTTGCGCGCCTCGCTGGCCGCGAACAGATAGCGGCCGCGCCCGGCGTGGGTATCGAGCACGAAGAACGGGCTGTCCTTGCGCTTGAACGCATCGAGCAGCGCCAGCAGCACGATGTGCTTGAGGACATCGGCATGGTTGCCGGCGTGGAAGGCGTGGCGGTAATTCATCCGCGCAGTGTACGGGGCGCCACGCCGGCCGGCCACGCCTGCCGAGGTGCCGGGCGGGGCGGGTCCGCGGCCGCGGTACACTAGCCGGGCGACCGCTGGCGGCCGCACGGCGCCTACCGGGCATGAGGCCGGAAGGTGTGGACGATGGGCCTGTGCATCCGGGCGCAGGCGTCGTCGGAGCGTTCGGGTGCGTAGTGCCGATACCGCGTGGGCGGCCGGCGGGTCCACGGTTCGCATGCTCATGTCTTCTCCCCTGTTGCTCGGTGTCCTGGCGTTGGCGCTGCCGTTCGCCGCCTGCGGCGCCTCCCGTGCCGAAGCCGCGCCCTCGGGCGCAGCGCAGGCTGCGGCGTTCGATGCGCTGATCGAGGATGTCGGTGCGCACGGCAAGGACATGGCCGCCGACGAGCAGGCCTACCGCGTCGCGCATGCGCGCCTGCAGGCGCTGCTGCCCGCCGGCGACCCGGTGCGGCGGGCGCGCCTGGACGCCTTCGACTGCCAGCATTTTCCGCAGGGCCCGGCCGCGGCGGTGGAGCAGGCGCGGCGCGGCGAGCGCGGCGCGATCGCGCGCACCCATGTGCAGGTCCGCCTGGAGTACCTGCTGTGCGAGACCTATGCGCTCTACAACGACGGCCAGCGCCCGGCCTATCTGCGGCCCGCCACCACGATCCTGGCGCTGACCGACGCGCAGCGGTTCCCGCGACTGCGCGCGGCGGCCCTGCGCATGCGTGCCTTCGCCGAGCGCGACGCCGGCCACTACGCGCAGTCGCTGCGTACCTTGCAGGAACTGCGCGCGCTGGACGCACGGCGCGATGGCGGCTGGGTCGCGCTGCTGACCCTGATCGGCATTGCCGACGCCTACCTGGACATGGGCCTGCCGGATCTGTCGCAGCAGGTCGTCGCCGAGGTCCTGCAGCGGGCCAGGCAGGGCGATGGCGGCTACATGCAGGCGCTGGCGGTGGAGCGCGAAGGCGCCATCGCCGAGCAACGCGGCGATCTGCCGGCGGCGCTGGCTGCCTACCTGCGCGCGGCCGAGCTGCATGGCCGACATCCGCTGGAGGGGTCGCAGGCGTCGCTGTTGCTGCGCGCGGCCCGGGTCAACGCGTTGCTGGGCAACCTGCCGCAGGCGCGGGCGCAGCGGCAGCAGGCCGAGGCGCAACTGGTCGCGATGGGCGCCACGCGGCTGATGCGCGCGCGCCGCGATTACGTCGATGCGCTGATCGCCGAGCGCAGCGGCGATGCGCGGGCCGCGCTGGCGCTGGCCGAACAAGCCGAGCAGGGCTATCGCGCCAACGGCGACCTGCGCAGCCTCAGCGACGTGCTGGACCTCAAGGCCACCGCCTTGCGCGCGCTGGCCGCCTGGCGCCAGGCACTGGATGCGCGCGAGGCGCAGATGCGCGTGCAGCAGGAACTGGATACGCGCATGCAGCGCGAGCAATCGCAGTTCCTGATCGCCGAATCGGAAAGCCGCGAGCGCGATCTGGCGGCGCTGCAACTGGCGCAGAAGGCGGAAACCCAGCGTAACCGGCTGCAGGCGATGGAGCGCGAGGCGACCCTGCGACGCGCGTTGCTGGGCGCGGCGCTGCTGTTGCTGGCGGTGCTCGTCGGGGTGTTGTTCCTGACCCTCGGGCGCCTGCGCGGCGCCCGCCGCGAAGTGCGGATCGACAGCCTTACCGGCGTCGCCTCGCGGCGCCAGGTCCTGGGCGAACTGGACACCGCGCTGGCGGCGTTGCCGCGCGGCGGACGCATGCCGCTGTCGGTGCTGGCGCTGGACGTGGACCACTTCAAGCGGATCAACGACGAGCACGGCCACGCCGCGGGCGACCAGGTGCTGCGGCTGGTCGCCACGACCCTGCGGCAGAGCCTGCGCAGGAACGACAGCTTCGGCCGCACCGGCGGCGAGGAGTTCCTGGCGTTGCTGCCCGGTGCCACCTGCGCCGAGGCACGGGAGCTGGCCGGGCTGCTGCGCGAGGTGCTGGAGCGGCAGTCGTTCGACGCGGTCGTGCCGGGCCTGCGCCTGACCGTCAGCATCGGCGTCGCCGAGGCCGGCGCCGGCGAGAGCAGCCAGGCGCTGCTGGCGCGCGCCGATGCCGCGCTGTACCGGGCCAAGCACGGCGGCCGCAACCGGGTGGAACTGGCGTCGGCGCCGGGCGCGGCCAACGCGCGCGGCGGCAGCGACAGCTGACGCGCCGCAGGTGCGCGTCGGGTTCCGTGCCGATCCACGAGCGGTGCCGCGGAATGGCCGGACGGACTGCCGCGGCGCCCGCGCGACGGCTATGCTGCGCGCCATGTCCACGCCTGCCGCCGCCAGTGTCCTCGTGGTCGAGGACGAATCCGCCATCGCCGACACCGTACTGTACGCGCTGCGCAGCGAGGGCTACGCGGTGCGGCATTGCCAGCTCGGGCGCGAGGCCCTGGCGCAGCTGCGCGAGGGCGGCATCGACGTGGTGGTGCTGGACGTCGGCCTGCCGGACCTGAGCGGGTTCGAGGTGTGCCGCACGCTGCGCGGTTTCAGCCAGGTGCCGGTGCTGTTCCTGACCGCGCGCAACGAGGAGATCGATCGCGTGCTCGGCCTGGAACTGGGCGCCGACGACTACGTGGCCAAGCCGTTCTCGCCGCGCGAACTGGTCGCGCGGGTGCGGGCGCGGCTGCGGCGCCCCGCGGCGGTCGTCGGCGATGCCGAGGCCGGCTGGCAGCAGCACGGCGATTTCGCCATCGACCGCGACGGCCGCCGCATCCGCTGGCGCGGTGCGGTGCTGGACCTGACCCGCTACGAGTACGCGTTGCTGGCAGCGCTGCTGCAGCGGCCCGGCGCCATCCTCAGTCGCGCGCAACTGATGGACCGCGGCTGGGACAGCAGCGCCGACAGTGCCGACCGCACCGTCGACACCCATATCAAGACCCTGCGCGCCAAGCTGCGCGCGGCCGGCACCACCGACGATCCGATCCGCACCCACCGCGGCCTCGGCTACGCGCTGGAGGCCTGAGGTGCGGCTGGGGCTGAAGCTGTTCCTGGGCTTCTTCCTGATCGTCGGCGTGGCCGCCTTCTTCGTGATGCGGGTGTTCGTCAACGAGGTCAAGCCGGGCGTGCGCCAGGCGATGGAATCGACCCTGGTGGACGCAGCCAACGTGCTGGCGCAGATGGCCGCGCAGGATCTCAAGGACGGGCGCATCGCCAGCGGCCGTTTCGCCCGCGACCTGGCCGCGGCGCAGCGGCGCGATCCGCGCGCGATGGTCTGGCGTTTTCCCAAGCACAGCGTCGACTACCGCGTCACCCTCACCGATGCGGCGGGCATCGTGGTGTTCGATTCGCGCGGACAGGACATCGGCCGCGACAACTCGCGCTGGAACGACGTGTACCGCACCCTGCGCGGCGAGTACGGCGCCCGCTCCAGTCCCGAGGCCGACGGCGACCCCAACCACACGGTGATGCACGTGGCCGCGCCGGTCTACGATCCGGCCGACCCGCAGCGGCTGATCGGCGTGTTGACCCTGTCCCAGCCCAACCGCAGCATCGAGCCGTTCATCGTCGCCAGCCAGCGCAGCATCCTGCTGCGCGGCGCCTGGCTGATCGGCATCTCGGCGCTGATCGGGATCCTGATGACCTGGGGCCTGCTGCGCGGCATTGGCCGGCTCAACCGCTATGCGCAGGCGGTCAGTGCCGGTGCGCCGGTGCCGCCGCCGCCGCCGCGCCGCGACGAGATCGGCGATCTCGGCCGTGCGCTGGAGACCATGCGCCGCAAGCTGGAGGGCAAGCAGTACGTCGAGCAGTACGTGCAGTCGCTGACCCACGAGATGAAGAGCCCGCTGGCCGCGATCCGCGGCGCGGCGGAACTGCTGCAGGAGCCGTTGCCGGAACCGGAGCGGCAGCGCTTCGTGCGCAACATCGCCGAGCAGCAGCAGCGCCTCACCGAGACCATCGACAAGCTGCTGGCGCTGGCCGAGGTCGAGCAGCACGGCTGGCTGCAACGGCGCGAACCCGTGGCGCTGGCGCCGCTGTGCGCGGAACTGGCCGAAGCGCTGGCGCCGCAACTGCAGGCGCGCGGCCTGCAACTGCAGGTCCAGGTGCTGGACCCGGCCCTGGCGGTATCGGGCGATCCCTACCTGCTGCGCCAGGCGCTGCACAACCTGCTCGACAATGCCATCGCCTTCTCCCCGGAGGGTGCGGTCATCGTGCTGCGTGCCGAACGCGGCGCCGATGCGCGCGTGCTGCTGACGGTGGAGGATGCCGGTCCAGGCGTTCCCGATTACGCGCTGGAGCGGGTGTTCGAGCGCTTCTACTCGCTGGCGCGCCCGGCCACCGGCCAGCGCAGCTCCGGCCTCGGCCTGCCGTTCGTGCGCGAGGTGGCGCGCCTGCACGGCGGCGACGCCAGCCTGCGCAACCGCGACGGCGGCGGCGCGGTGGCCTGCTTGGCGTTGCCGCTGGCCTGAGCCGGATCGATTCGTGCGCGGGCGCGCCGAGGCGGCCTGCCGGCGTTCCCTCGTCGGGACTGAAGTCCCTTCCACAGTGGGGGCGCACACCGCGTCGCAAGTACGCCGGCTTTCCAATCCCCATTCCCCATTCCC
>NZ_NKUH01000118.1:0-512 GCF_009192895.1 Xanthomonas sp. LMG 12460
GTCCAGCAGCGGCTGCAGCAGTTCCGGGTGGCCGGCCAGGTCGACCTTGTCCACGCACCAGTCGTACAGCGGGCGGTGGTCCTCGAACTCCAGCGTGCACAGCGAGTGGGTGATGCCTTCCACGGCGTCGCCCAGCGAATGCGCGAAGTCGTACATCGGGTAGATCGGCCAGGCGTTGCCGGTGTTCTGGTGCTCGACGTGCTTGATCCGGTACAGCGCCGGGTCGCGCAGGTTGATGTTGCCGCTGCGCATGTCGATCTTGGCGCGCAGGGTGCGCGCGCCGTCCGGGAACTCGCCGGCGCGCATGCGCCGGAACAGGTCCAGGTTCTCCTCGACGCTGCGGGTGCGGTACGGCGAGTCGCGGCCCGGCTCGGTGAGGGTGCCGCGGTACTCGCGCACCTGCTCGGCGGAGAGGTCGCAGACGAAAGCGTGGCCGTCGCGGATCAGCTTCTCGGCGGCCAGGTAGTACACCTCGAAATAGTCCGAGGCATGGCGCAGCTCGGCCCAGTCGA
>NZ_NKUH01000119.1:0-5776 GCF_009192895.1 Xanthomonas sp. LMG 12460
CGGCGGAGGCGGCGAGGTCGGTGGGGGGCTGCCATGGGTCAGATTGCCGCCACCGCCACCGCCGCCACCGCACGAGGTGAGCGCAACCGCTACCGCGGCCGCCAGCAGCGACCGTGCCATCAATGCCCGCATGTTCTTCCCCTCAAATGTCGTCTGCCGGCCATACGGCCGGTGTTGCCCACGTTAGCGGCCGCCTACGACGGCGCTGAACTACGTCAAATCTACACGGGAATGCAAACCATAGGACTGGCCCGGCAGTGGACGCAATTGGCAGAACCCGCGCCGCGGCCGATAATCGGCACACCACTTTCGTAAGGGTTTGCCATGACCGAGATCGTCATCGCCGCGGCCAAGCGCACCGCCATCGGCGCGTTCCTGGGCCAGTTCAACGGCGTGCCCACGCCGACGCTGGGCGCCGCGGCCATCCGCGCCGCGCTGGAGCAGTCCGGCATCCCCGCCGCCGACGTTTCCGAAGTCATCATGGGCTGCGTGCTGCCGGCCAACCTCGGCCAGGCCCCGGCACGTCAGGCCGCGCGCGCGGCCGGCGTGCCCGACGGCACCGGCGCCACCACCATCAACAAGGTCTGCGGCTCGGGCATGAAGGCGGTGATGCTCGGACACGACCTGATCAAGGCCGGTTCGGCCAGCATCGTCGTCGCCGGCGGCATGGAATCGATGAGCAACGCGCCGCACCTGCTGCCGAACTCGCGTACCGGCAACCGCTACGGCAACTTCCAGGCGGTCGACCACATGGCCTGGGACGGCCTGACCAATCCCGACGACGGCCAGGCGATGGGCGTGTTCGGCGAGGCCACCGCGGAGAAGTTCGGCTTCAGCCGCCAGGACCAGGACGCGTTCGCGATCGAATCGGTGAACCGCGCGCAGGCCGCGCAGCGCGATGGCGCCTTCGCCGACGAGATCGTCCCGGTCGCCGTGGCCACCCGCAAGGGCGAGGTACGGGTCGACAGCGACGAGCAGCCGGGCAAGTCCGACGTGACCAAGATCCCGGCGCTGAAGCCGGCGTTCAAGAAGGACGGCACGGTCACCGCGGCCAGTTCCTCGAGCATCTCCGACGGTGCCGCCGCGCTGGTGCTGCTGGGCGCCGACGAGGCCGACCGCCGCGGCGTCGCGCCGCTGGCCCGGATCGTCGGCCATGCGACCTTCTCGCAGGCGCCGGAATGGTTCACCACCGCGCCGGTGGGCGCGATCCGCAAGCTGCTCGACCAGGTCGGCTGGAGCCTGGACGACGTCGACCTGTTCGAGATCAACGAAGCCTTCGCCGTGGTGGCGATGGTGCCGATCAAGGAACTGGGCCTGGACCACGCCAAGGTCAATGTCCATGGCGGCGCCTGCGCGCTCGGCCATCCGATCGGCGCCTCCGGTGCGCGGCTGCTGGTGACATTGCTAAATGCGTTGCGCAGCCGTGGCGGCCGCCGCGGAATCGCGACGCTGTGCATCGGCGGTGGCGAAGCGACAGCGGTCGCCATCGAATTGATTTGATTGGGATTAACCCCTGAAACACAAAAATGAATGCGCGTGCGCTTGACAGCCGACTTTGGCTTGTCATCATGTTGAGGGCGCGCATTCGCGCGTTGCCTAACTAAACGACGAGGATAGACACAATGAGCATCAACAAGCTGCTGATCGCAATGGCCCTGGGCCTGGCCCTGGCCGCGTGCTCGAAGCAGGAGCAGGCCCAGGACGCCGCCGCTTCGGCTAACGAAGCCGCCACCGACGCGCAGGCTGCTGCCGACCAGTCGGCTGCCGCCGGCGCCCCGACCGCCGACGCCGCTCAGGCCGCTGCCGACACCGCCGCGACCGCCGCCAACACCGCTGCCGACGCTTCGGCCGCTGCCGCCGCTGCCCCGACCGATGCCGCTGCCGACAAGGCTGCCGACACCGCCAAGGCTGCGGAAGACACCGCCGACAAGGCGAAGGACGCTGCTCAGGAAGCCAAGAAGTAATCACTTCTTGCTTTTTGCAGTCCTGAAAGAGCCGCTGGTCCGCCAGCGGCTTTTTCTTTGCCTGGCGTTTGCCGGGCAGCACGGCAACGGCGCCACCAACGTGCCGGCACAGCCTGTTCCCGGAGGGCGGCGAGGTGACGACGCATGCATGTCGCCTCGCGCGAATGCCGCGCCGTCGTCCGTCGCTGACGTCACTGACGTCGCGTCGCAAGCGTGCGCCCCCGCACACAGGATTTGTCCGCGCCATTGCGTCGTCCACGCGTAGCGCGCATGCAAGCGCGACGCATGACCCGCACGACGCGCCGCATCGCCGCCCGCGGCGGGCGATGCGCACCGCTGCCACGCGCCATGCACGTGCGGCGCGTACGCGCCGACGCCGCACATCCGCATGGCCCGCATCGCCGGCATGCGACGGCAGCCGCGCGCATCGCAGTGCCTGGCTCCCACCCCACGGCGCCTCCCCCACCAGCGACAGCGCCTTCCTGAACACTGCCCCGCGCCACCGCTTCGCCTTGACGCAGGCTGCATGCGCGTCCGCCTAGGCTGCGCCGCGTCACCCACCCGTGGACGGAGAAGCCGCATGAACAAGACCCCGATCGTGGCCCTGCTGGGCGCCCTCGCACTGGCCGGCTGCCAGGGTCCCGAATCGCAGCAGGCACAACGCGACGCCAAGGTCGCTGCCGAACAGACCGGCGAAGCGGCCAAGGAAGCCGCCGGCGAGGTCGCGCAGGCCGGGCGCGAGGTCGCCGCCGACGCGCGCGATGCCGCGCACCGTGCGGCCAACTCCGATGCCGTCCAGGATGCCTCGGCCGCAGCCAAGGAGATGGCGGCCGATGCCAGCGAGGCCACGGCGAATGCGGCGCAGAAAGTCGCCGACAAGGCACGCGAGAACGCCAACGAAGATCCGCACAACGGCGACCGCGAGCAGCATTGAGTCATTGGCCGTCCCCGTGCATGCGGGGGCGGCCTCTGCCGCGCAGCGCGTGCCGCGCGCTGTGCCGGCAGGGCGTCTTTTGTGACGCCGGTCCAAGGCGTTTGCGACGTCACAGTAGACTTTTGCGATGCCGATTCTCCAACGTGTGCGGGCCAGGACCCGTCTAGCCCTGTTGTTCTCCGCCGCGGTCTTCGTCCTGATCGGCGTCGGCGTTTTCTATGGCGCGCAGCGCGCCATCTCCGATGCCGCACGCGTCGCCCACACCCACGAAGTGCTGCGCAACATCGACGAGGTGCAATCGACCTTGCTGATGACCGAATCCTCGTTGCGCGGCTACGAGTTGACCGACAACCAGGCCTATCTGAGCCTCTACTACGACAGCGCCGAACGCGTGCCGCGGCAGTTGGCGCAACTGCGCAAGCTGGTTTCCGACAATCCCGTGCAGATCGCCAACATCCAGGTGCTGCAGCAGTCGATGGACACGCGACTGCGGCAGATGCGGGAGATGCTCGCGGTGTACCAGCGCGACGGCCTGCAGGCGCTGCGGCAGGCGATGGCGCCCAGCGTGTACCAGAGCTCCAGCGCGATCCGCGACCAAGTGCAGCAGATGACCGACGTGGAACTGCAACTGCTGCAGAGCCGCGACACCTCCAACCAGCGCAGCGCCGACATGCTGCTGGTGCTCGCCCTGGCCGGCATCCCGTTCGGCCTGGGCAGCGTCGGCGTGGTGTACGCGCTACTGCTGCGCGAACTGCGCAACCGCAGCAACGCCGAGCAGGCCGCCTCGGTCGCCAACGAGAAGATGGAAACCAGCATCACCGAGCTGGAGCGCACCAGTGCCGACCTCAACGCGCTCAGCCGCTATACCGGCCTGCTGCAGAGTTGCGTGGAGCCGGCCGAGGCACTGACGGTGACCGCACGCCTGCTCGCCGCGCTGATGCCCGACACCGGCGGCAGCGTCTATCTGCTGCGCGCCTCGCGCGACCGCGCCGAGGAAATCGTCAGTTGGGGCCAGCCGCCGGTCGGCAGCGAGCCGGCCGTAGCGCCGCAGGACTGCTGGGCCTTGCGCCGCGACAAGAGCCACTTCGTGCATGCGCAGGGCCACGACTCGGCCTGCGCGCATCTGCGCGAGGATCCGTACGCGGCCGGTGCCAGCACCGCCTGCATTCCGTTGTCGGCTCAGGGCACCCAGTTGGGCTTCGTGTTCCTGGCCGGGCGCGGCACCGGTCCACTGCCGCGCATCGCCATCGCCGAGGCCGCCGCCGAGCAGCTGTCGCTGGCGCTGAGCAACCTGCTTCTGCGCGAGTCGCTGCGCCTGCAGTCGATCCGCGACCCGCTCACCGGCCTGTTCAACCGGCGCTACCTGGAAGAATCGCTCAACCACGAACTGGCCCGCTGCGGACGCCGGCAGATGCCGCTGTCGCTGCTGATGCTGGACGTGGACCACTTCAAGCAGTTCAACGACCTGCACGGCCACGGCGGCGGCGACGCCCTGCTGGTCGCGGTCGGGCAGATGCTGTCGACGCGGCTGCGCGGCGAGGACATCGCCTGCCGCTACGGCGGCGAGGAGTTCACGGTGATCCTGCCGGAGACCGGGCCGGAACAGGCGCAGGCCATCGCCGAACAGATCCGCAGCGCTGCCCAGCAATTGAGCGCGACCGTGGACGGCAAGGCGCTGCCGGCGGTGACCATGTCGATCGGCGTGGCCAGCTATGCGCGCGACGGCGTGGTCGCCACCACCCTGCTGCGCAAGGCCGATGCGGCGCTGTACCGGGCCAAGCGCTGCGGCCGCAACCAAGTGCAGGCCTACGACCCGGCGCTGGACGGCATGGGCTGAACCAGCGGCGGTCGCGGTCGGGCCGCTGTTTTGAAGAAAGCGTCACAAAACCGACGCGATAGAGCGGCGATAGTCGCGCTTCCCCCGACTGGAGACGACAGCCCATGTCCATCTGGAAAGACCAGGGTCCTGCGCGCAAGGATGGCCTGCCGCCCGTTCCCGGCAACGGCGCGTTGCCGCCGGAGCCGCGCCCGGCGGGCGATGCCGCCCCAGGCGAACCGCTCGCCGCGGCCGCCGCCGCCGCCCCTGCCGCCCGCGCCGCTGCGCCGGCACCCGCCGCGAAGGAATCGCTGATCGCCGCCGACATCAGTATCGAGGGCAAGATCGAGGGCACCGGCCACATCCGCATCGCCGGCAAGTTCAAGGGCGACGTCAATGTGCAGGGCGACCTCACCATCGAGACCGGCGCCAAGCTCAGCGGCGGCGTGCGCGCCGACAAGGTGGTGATCGCCGGCGAGCTGGAAGGCAACATCGAATCGGCCTCGCGGGTGGAGCTGCTTGCGTCCGGCGCGCTGATCGGCGACGTCAAGGCCGGCTCGCTGACCGTGGCCGCCGGCTCGCGCATGCGCGGCCAGGCCGACTTCGGCTGGGACGACGACAAACATGCCCGCAAGGGCGGCAAGCCCGCGGAGTCCGACGCCGGCGCATGAGCAGCCCGCGTCCCGGCAGTCCGGGGGCGACCCGGACCTGCCCGCACTGCAAGGCCACCATTCTCGAAAGCGCCAGCGTCTGCCCGGCGTGCAAGCACCACCTGCGCTTCGATTCGGCGGTGCTGCAGCAGTCGGCGCCATCGGCGCTGGTGCCACTGCGGGTGGAAGGGAGCATCCGCCACCCGGCCGACGGCAGCGCCTGGGAATACACCGTGTTGGTGAGCATCCGCAACGGCCGCGGCGAGGAAATCAAGCGCCAGTTGGTCGGCGTCGGCGCCATGCTCGACGGCGAGGAACGCAGTTTCACGCTGTCGGTCGAGGCGACGCCGGTGCGTGGGGGGAAGCGCGGGAGGCATTAGCGCCTTGCGGCGCCGGGATTGGGGATTGGGGA
>NZ_NKUH01000012.1:0-35123 GCF_009192895.1 Xanthomonas sp. LMG 12460
GGAATGGGGAATGGGAAAAGCGGCAGGGCTGCAGCGCGACGGGTCGCTGCGTTCGTCAGCTCACTGCAATCGGGAATTACGGGCAACGCCGGGAACCCCGGCTTTTCCCATTCCCCATTCCCCATTCCCGACTCCCCGCTCATTTCCGCGGCGCCTCCACCTTGGCCAGCAACCCACCGAGGGCGTCGTCGGCGCTCTGGCCTTCGATCTGCAGTTCCGGGGCCAGGGCGATGCGGTGGCGCAGGGCCGGCTTGGCCACGTCGCGGATGTCGTCGGGGATCACGAAGTCGCGGCCGGACAGCACGGCTTGCGCGCGCGCCGCGCGGACCAGGGCGATGCTGCCGCGCGGGCCGGCGCCGAGCGCAATGCCCGGCCAGCGGCGGGTGGCGGCGACGATGCGCACGGCGTAGTCGATGACTTGCGGGTCGACGGCGATGGCCGCGGTGCCGGCCTGCATCGCCACCACGTCCTCGGCGCCGAGTACGCGCGGCACCTGCGACAGGTCGAAGTCGCCGGCGCTGCGGCCGCTGGTGACCGCGGCGACCATGCGCGCCTCGTCTTCCAGTTGCGGGTAGTCGATCAGGATCTTCAGCAGGAAGCGGTCCAACTGCGCTTCCGGCAACGGGTAGGTGCCTTCCTGCTCGACCGGGTTCTGCGTGGCCAGCGCCAGGAACGGTGGCGCCAGCGGGAAGGCCGTGCCTTCGATGGTGACCTGGCCTTCCTGCATCACTTCCAGCAGCGCCGACTGGGTCTTGGCCGGGGCGCGGTTGATTTCGTCGGCCAGCAGCAGGTGGGTGAACACCGGGCCGCGGCGGATCTTGAAGCTCTCGGTCTTGGGGTCGTACACGGCGTGGCCACTGACGTCGCTGGGCATCAGGTCCGGGGTGAACTGCACGCGTGCGTAGTTCAGTTCCAGGGCCTGCGCCAGCGCGCGCACCAGCAGGGTCTTGCCAAGGCCGGGCACGCCCTCGATCAGCACATGCCCGCCGGCCAGCAGCGCGATCAGGATCTGCTCCAGCACCTCCGGCTGGCCAATGAAGGCGTGGCCGACCGCGGCGCGGATCGCCTCGGCGCGTTCGATCAGGGCAGGGCCGGCGAGCGTCGCGACGGCGTCGCAGGAGGCGGTGGTCATAACTGGTTTCTCATCTGGACGAGGAGGCGGATGCGCTCGCGCAAGGCGGCGGGTTGGTTGGGCGGCGGCGGTTGCAGCGCCTGTTCGACCTGCGCCACGGGCAGCTGCAGGCGTTCGGCGATGGCGGCGGCCTGGGCCGGGCCCTCCAGCGCGGCGGCGATCGGCGCGCGCCGGCGCAGCCGCGCCAGGAACGCCTCACGTACCGCCGCGTGCAGCAGGTCGGCGCGGCCGTAGCGCAGCAGGTGTTCGCCGCTGGCGCGCACGTGTTCCAGCAGCGAACGGCGATCCTCGGCCGGCGGCGCGAGCAGCGGCCCGAAACGCTGCATGCGCGACCACAGCCAGGCCAGCAGGACCAGCAACGCGGGCAGCCAGGCCGGCCAGCCGCGGGTGAACAGGGTGCGCCACAGCGAGGGCAGTTCGGCCGAATAGATCAGGTGGATGGTGCCCTGGCCGTAGTTCGGCCCCAGCACCTGGCGTGCCAGCAGGCGGTTGCCGGCCTCGCGCAGCCCGCCGCTGCGCAGCACCGGATCGTCTTCCATCGGCGAGCCCTCGAACATCTTGCCGAGCCGGTCGTCCTGGTTCTCGAGGAAATCCAGTTCCGACAGCACGTCCACGCTGCCGTCGCCGTAGGGCACGCGCGCGAACACGAAGTCGTCGTCCTCGCCGCTCCACCAGTTGCTGGGCGTATCCGGGTCGATGTTGAAGCGGCGGCCGCCGCAGAACACCTTGTGTGGCGCCGCGCCCGGCACCGCCATGACCAGGCAGTCGTCCGGGCTGCGCGCCTCGACGGTGATGTCCAGCGCTTCCAGGATCGGCACGTCGCCGCGCTTGACCTCTGCGGTGGGCGTGCGCAGCACCAGATGTCCGCCATGCTCCACCCAGTCCAGCAAGGCGTCGCCGTCGGCCTTGCCGAGCATGCGTGGGTCGCCATACAGCACCACGCTGTCGTGCGGGCGCAGGCGCATCGCCTCCAGGTCCAGGCGTTGCCGCGACTCGGCACGCACGCCGTCGGCGCGCAGGGTCTGGCGCAGCGCGTACAGCGGGTTGTAGGCGGCCTCGCCGCGTGGCGGCAGCACGATCTCCCGCTCGGCGCGTTCGTAGCGGCCGAAGAACCAGGCCGCGCCGACGCTGACCAGCAGCAGGCCGACCAGGAAGATCAGCGCATTGCGCGTGCCGCTGTTCATGCCTGCCACCGGAACTGGCGCTGCAGGTCGTCGACCAGCGCATCGAAGGCGCTGTCCTCGGGCAGCCGGCCCGCATAGGCGGCGTGCTGCCAGACCCGCACCATGCGCGCGAACAGGCCGCGGTCGGCGTCGTCGGGCAGGCGTTGCGCGGCGCGCAGGCACTGCGCCTCGGTGGCGCTGGGCGGCAACACCAGATCGGCGCGCTCGCACAGCGTCGCCACGCTGGCCCGGTACAGCAGCGCCAGCGCGTCGCGGTGGCGGCCTTCGCGCCAGGCGCGTCGTGCCACCGTCGCCACGTCGTCCGGCAGCGGTTGCGGCGCCAGCACCGGCGTGTGCTCCGGTGCCGTCGCCACCGGTGCACGCCGGCGCCCGGTGCCGCGCATCCACGGCAGCCAGTGCCTGGCGGTCAGCAGCAGCACCAGCAGCAGGATGCCGGCCAGCACCCACATGCCCCACTTGCCGACGAACGCGATGGCCTGGGCGGCGGCCTTCATCCATTTGCCGAACGCGGTGAGGTCTTGCTGCTTGTCGTCCGGCTTGGGCGGTTCGTCGGGATTGCGTTTCTTCCAGTAGCCGATGGTGCGCTTGGCGGTCAGCAGCGGGTCGGCGTAGGCGCGGTCGGCGGCGCGGGCGAAGCGCGCATCGGCGGCGGGCTCGGTGTCGAACACTTCGTCCAGCGGGACCGGATGCGCGGCGTTGTGGTGGTGGGTATCGGCGGCGGGCTTGCTGTCGGCATCTGCATCCGCATCACTGTCAGTGTCCGTGTCGGCATCGGTATCGGCATCGGTCCCGTCATCGCGCCCGGCGTCGGCGGGAGCATCCTGCTCCGCCGCCGTCTGCACCGCTGTGTCGTCGGCCGCCGGCTGCGCACGCAGCGCCACGGCCGGCGCGGCGAGCAGGGCCACGCACAGCACCGCCAGCGGCGCGGCGGCGCGCAGGCGCGCAGCCATCCGCCGCAGCGCCATTTCCACGTCCCAGGCTTCGAGCTGGGTGCGCCGGTTGAGGTACAGGCCGAAGCCGGCGCCGACGAAGAACGGTTCGATCAGGGTCATCGCCAGCCAGGCGATGGCGTTGAAGCCGATGTCCGCCCACACCGGGGTCTGCTGGCCGATCAGCGACCAGGCCGCGCGCGCGGTTTCCGGCAGCAGGTCGATGGGCACGAACAGGAAGATCGTGGCGATGCAGGCCAGGCTGAGCATGCCCTCGAACGTGGCGAAGACGCTGGCCATCAGCAGCGCGTGGCCGTAGATCGCCCCGCCCAGGGTGCGGCGGCGCTCGCGCTGCTGGCTGGCGCTCGCGCCTTCCAGCAGTTCCAGCGGCATGAACACGCTGCGCGCCGGACTCAACCGGCGCCAGGTCAGGTAGCCGATCAGGGTGCGCCAGCCCCAGGCGCCCTGCGCGCGCACGGTGTCGCGCACGCGCGGCACGTCGCCGAACACCGCGCGCGAGATCACGAACAGCGGGATCCGGTCCAGCACCGGCTTCAGCCACCACAGCAGCAGCGGTGCCAGCCACAGCGCATCGATCGCCCAGGCGCCGAGGTTGAGCACGGCGAACAGCGGCAGGGTGATCAGCAGCCAGGGCTTCCAGATCGCCCCGGCGTGGCGGCGGACCAGGGCGCTGCCCAGTTCCATCGCTTCCCAGGCCGAGCGTGCGCGCAGCACCACGTCCAGGCGCTCAATCCGCATCGATCGCCTCCGCGCGGCCGCGCCCGCCGCGCCACAGCCACGTCAGCACCAGCGTCCAGAGTGCCGCCGACACGCTGTACTTGACCCACGCCGGCACGGTCGCGATGGACGACCAGAACGCCTCGATGAAGGCGGCCACCAGCAGCATCGCAGCCACGCCCAGGCACAGCCGCGCGCCGATCTTGCCGCCTTCCACCAGCGCATCGATGCGCCGCCGCCGTCCCGGCGCCAGCACCTTCAGTCCGAGCTGCAGACCGGCGCCGCCGGCGATCACGATCGCGGTCAGCTCGAACGGCGCATGCCCGGCGACGAAGCGCCAGAAGGTGACGCCGTAACCGATCTGGTGCAGGTGCCCGGCCACCGCGCCGATGGTGATGCCGTTGAACAGCAGCACCAGCACCGTGCCCAGCCCCGCCAGCAGGCCACTGGCGAACGTGCGCAGGCCGATGCTGATGTTGTTCATGATGTAGTGGCCGAACATCTGCCAATCGGTGCCGCTGTCGCGGCCGAGCTTCTGTGCGCTGGCGGCCGGGTCGTACATGCGTTCGACCTGGGTGACCTGCATCGGGTCCATCAACCCGTGGATCAGTTCCGGACGGAACTGCAGCAGCACGAAGATGGTCACCAGCGGCACCACGAACAGCGCGGTGGCCGCCGCCATGTAGCCGGCCTGGCTGCGCACCAACTGCGGGAATTCGGCGAACAGGAATTCCGCCGCGCGCCGCCAGCGCGGACGCGGCGCCCGGTACAGGACGGTGTGCCCCTGCTGCATCAGGTGCTGCAGGCGCGCGGTGACCTGCGGGCTGTAGCCGCGCCTGCGCGCCAGCGCCAGTTGATGGCACACGCGCCGGTAGCGCGCCGGCATGTCCTCGTCGGCGAGCGGCGTCGGCTGGTCTGGAATCGGGATCGCGGTCGGCGGCGCGGCGGTCTTGCTGGCGTCGTCGGCGGCGCCGGCCTTGTTCGGCGCCGACCTGCGCGCGCTGCGCTGCAGCCAGGCCTCGAACACCTGCCATTCCTGCTGATGACGGAGGACGAACTGTTCCTGTTTCATCGGCGTCCCAGCAGCCAGTTGGCCATCGCGTACAGGCGCAGCACCCCGGCCTGGCCCGGCGTCTCGGTCAGCGGCTGCGCCAGCGCGGCCAGTTCCAGTTGCCGCTCCGGGGTGAGCCGCGGCGCGCGCTCGGCGAAGGCGATCAGCGCCGCCTGTTCGGCCGGCAGCAGCGGTCGCGGCGGCGCGAGCGCGCTGGCGATCGGCGGCAGCGCCTCGTCCTCGCGCGGCGGCTGGTGCACCACCAGCGTGCCCGCGACCAGGTCGCCCAGGCGCCGCGAATGGGTGTCGAACAGGCAGGCGATCAGGCCGACGGCGTAGCCGAACGGCAGCATGTCCACGGTGCGCAGCAGGTTGCGGGTGATCGCGGCCATCCAGCCCACCGGCGCGCCGTTGCGCGCCACCACGCGCAGGCCCAGCGCCTGCTTGCCCAGGGTCTGGCCGCGCCAGCCCTCCAGCACGATCGGGTACGCCCAGAACACCAGGAACATCGCCACCAGGTACAGGCCCTGGCCGAGGCCGCCGAGCAGGCCGAGGAACATGCCCATGGCGGTGAGCAGGGCGAAGCGCAGCGCCAGGTCGATCAGCCAGGCCAGCGCGCGCGGCACCGCACCGGCGGCCGGCAGATGCAGCGGCACGCCCTCGGGGGTGATGACTTCGCGGTAGGTATCGAGCATGCCGCTTACCGCCGCCAGGTGGTGCGGCGGACACGGGCACCTGCGATGTGGGGAGGCCGTCCTTCCGTTCGGCCGGCTGCCTGTGGCGGCATGCTGCTCTCGACTGCGTCCTGCTCCGAAGCGGCACTTTAGCCGGCGTGGCGTGAATTGCCCAGCACGCCGGCGGCGCCGATCAGCGTACCGTGCCGCCGTCGCGCTGGCGCCCGGAGAACAGCTTGCGCACGCCGGCGACCAGCGCCATCAGGCCGATCAGCAGCAGCTTCCAGGCCTTGGCCAACAACAGGCCCAGCTTGGCGAACAGGCCGGCCTTGGCCGCCAGGCCGCCGCCGATCAGGGTGGCCAGGCCGTAGCTGGCGATCTTGTCGGTGGACGGGTTGTGGTCGGCATAGCGGGCGCCGCTGTCGAACTCGGCCATCGGCAGCAACTGCTGCATGCCCTCGCGCACCTGCGCCAGTTCGCCCATGCCGGAGACCGCATTGAGGCTGAGGTAGCCATGCCGGCCGAGCACGCGGATGTCGTAGTTGAGGGTGTGCTCGTGCTCGCCGGCGAACGCCAGCTCGCGCGCCCAGTACAGCTTCTTGCTGCCGGTGTCGTAGCGCGGCGGCACCGCCCAGCCGATCAGGTCGACCTGCTCGTAGCCGGCCTTCTTGCGCTGCGCGTTGGACTCGCGCGTCTCCTCCTGCATGTCCTTGAGCATGGCCTGGTAGTCGATCTTGCTGGCGTCCTCGTCGGACACGTAGCCGTCGTCGGAATAGGTGACGACCACCGCCCAGCTGCCCTTCTCGTCGAGCGCGGGCTGGCGCGGCACGATCAGGCCCAGCACGTCGTCGTCGGGCGGGTTGCCCCAGTAGCTTTCCAGCACCCTGCGCGCGTCGGCCTTGTCCAGAAAGCGGAACGCCGGGCCGAGGTCGAAATGCACCTTGGCCTGCGGCAGTTCGATATGCCCGTCGCGGAAATGCAGCGAGCCGACGAACTGCTCGGCGGTCATGTCCGGGCCGCTGTCCTGGGCCAGCGCCGGGACGGCGCTGACGCACAGCGCACAGCAAAAAGCGGCCAGCAGGCCGCGCAGCGAAGTCTTGAGCATCGGCGATTCCATTCGTTCGGTGGCGTCCCCACGCCAGAGGCGCCTAGTGTCGCGCAAGCGCGCGGCGCACGCCAGTCGCGGCGCAGGTGCCGCAACCACCGCAGTGGCCTCAGCCGTTGCCGGTGAGGTAACGGTCCTTCAGCCGCACGTAGTGCTGCGCCGAGTAGTGCAGGCTCTCGATCTCCTTGTCGCTGAGCATGCGCGCCTTGCGCGCGGGATTGCCCAGCCACAGCTCGCCCTCGCCGACGGTCTTGCCCGGGCCGACCACCGCACCGGCACCGACGAAGCCGTATTTCTTCACCGTGGCGCCGTCGAGGATGCAGGCGCCCATGCCGATCAGGCACAGGTCCTCGATGGTGCAGGCATGGATGATGGTGCCGTGGCCCACGGTCACGTCCGCGCCGATCAGGGTCGGGTAGCCGGCCGCGTTGAACGGGCTGTGGTGGCTGACGTGGATGATGGTGCCGTCCTGGATGTTGCTGCGCGCGCCGATGCGCACGTAGTTGACGTCGCCGCGGATCACCGTGCCCGGCCATACCGACACGTCGTCCTCCAGCACCACGTCGCCGATCACGGTGCAGGCCGGGTCGACATAGACGCGCGCGCCCAGCTGCGGAGTCGTGTCGAGGTAGGGGCGGATCGGGGACATGCTGCTCTCCGGCGGTGGGCGGCCGGCGGCCACGCGGGCGCCGATGATAGCGCGGCGCCTGGTGCCGGCTGCCGCCCGTGGAGCGCCACAGAGGCTGGGCGAAGCACGCGATTGTGCGATAAACGCACCGCTAATCGATATTCGCACTTGAATGGTGCAGTGCGATAAAACTAGCGTTGCCGCTGTCCCGGCGCCTGGCAGCGCACGACGCGTGCCCGCTGGCGGCCGCGGCGCTGCCCGCCGCCGGTGCGGTCCCGATTCTGTTGGAGATGGTGCATGTCCTGTGCGTTTTCCCGCGGCCTGGCCCTGCTCGCGGCCCTGCTTCCCGGCGCCGTGTGCGCCTACCAGGCCGAGCCGCCGCCGCCGGAGCGCAGCGTGCTCACCGTGGACCGCTACGCCGACGACGACGCCCCGGGCTCCCTGCGCTGGGCGATCACCACCGCCAACCAGGCCCCCGGCCGCTACCGCATCGAGATCGCCGCGGTGGGCGCGCCGCCGTACGTGATCCGCCCGCGCGCACCGTTGCCGGCGCTGCAGGGGCCGCTGCAGGTGGTGGGCCTGGCGCGGGCGCACGACGGCCAGTACATCGCCATCGACGGTGCCGGCTACATCCACGGCAAGGGCACCGCCGCCTGCCCGGGCGCCGAGAAGGGCCAGTTCGGCACCAACGTGCGCAGCACCACGCTGCCGGGCCTGGTGCTGCGCGATACCCATGGCGTGGAACTGAGCGGCCTGGAGATCCGCAACTTCTGCATCGGCGTGCTGCTCAACCGCGCCAGCGACAATGTGCTGCGCGACAACCGCATCGTCGCCAACCACGGCGGGGCCGGGGTGATGCTGACCGGCGACGACGGCAACGGCCAGTCCACCGCCACCACCACGGTGCGCAACCGCATCGAGCGCAACACCTTCCTCGACAACGGCGACGGCCTGGAACTGACCCGCGGCGTGGCCTGGAACCTGGTGGCCGACAACCTGTTCCGCTCCACCGATGCCAACCCCGAGCCCTCGCAGGGCATCGAGATCCTGTGGGGCAACGACAACACCGTGCTGCGCAATCGGTTCGAGCGCTATTCCGACGGGCTGCAGATCAACTGGGGCAACCGCAACACCATCGCCGACAACGACTTCGCCGGCAATTCGATCGGGGTCAGCGTCACCGGCCGCGACAACCTGATCGAGGGCAACCGCCTGACCGGCAACGGCATCGGCATCGCGGTACGCCCGCAGCCGCGCAGCGAGCCCAACCGGTTCAGCGCCAACCTGCTGTCCGGCAACGGCCTGAAGATCGAACGCTGCTTCGCCGGCGGTGCCTGCGCCCCGGGCCAGCCGCGCGGCGCCATCGTGTTCGGCGTGCCGGGCCTGGAGCATGCGCCCTTCGTCGGCTCGCGCGGGATCGGTGTCGATCCGGATCCGCGCAAGCGCGCGACGATCTGCGGCGCTGCTGCGCCCGACGGTTGCCAACCGCCGCCGAACTTCGGCCAGGCCGCTCCGCAGTTGCGCAAGATCGAACGCGGCGCCGGCGTGCCGCAGGTGCAGGGCAGCTTCGTCGGCCGCCCCGGCCATCTGTACACGGTGGAATTGTTCGGCAATCGCCACCGCGGCGACGACGAAGCCGAACGCTATCTCGGCCGCGTCGAAGCGGCGGTGGATGCGCAGGGACAGGGCCGCTTCGCGCTGCCGCTGGACGGCGACAGCGCGGTGCTTGCCACACTCACCGCCACCGTCACCAGCGACGATGGCGCGACCTCGCCGCTGAGCGCGCCGCTGGCGGTGGCGCCGTGAGCCGCCTACCGTCGCTACCGGCCTGGTCGCTGCTGGCTGCGGTCATCGCCTTCGACCCGGCGGTCGCCGCCGCGCAGGACGCCGCCGACCTGGCGCACAGCACCTTGACCGGCGACTGGGACGGTACGCGCAGCGACTGGCTGCAACGCGGCGTCAACGTGCGCGGCGACTACGTCGGCGAAGCCATGGGCGTGGTCGACGGCGGCCGCGGCGAGCGCGGCGCGCGCTATGCGCAGCAGGTGCGGCTGGGCGTGGACCTGGACCTGGCGAAACTCGCCGGCTGGAACGGCGGCACGCTGCACGTGACCGTCAACGACCGCCGCGGCCGCAGCACCTCGGCCGATCTGCTCGGCAACCGCTTCCCGATCCAGGAAGCCTATGGCGGCCAGTTCACCCGGCTGACCGAACTGAGCTACGACCGCCGCTTCAACGACGGGCGCAGCTACATCAAGGCCGGCTTCTACGCGATGGGCAACCAGTTCGGCGCGCACACGCTGCTGACCAACTTCGTCAACGCCGCGTTCTGCGCGCATCCGCTGGCGATGTCCGGCAACAGCGGCTGGTACAACTATCCGAACGCACGCTGGGGCGCGGAAGTGGCGCAGCAACTGACGCCGGCGGCGAACCTGCGGGTCGGCTGGTTCCAGGTCAACCCCAGCACCAACAACAACGTGCACACCGCGTTCGACCTGACCGCGCGCGGCACCACCGGCTCGCTGTTCCCCGTCGAGCTCACCTGGACGCCGGGTGCCGGCGGCGCCTATCCGGGCACCTACAAGTTCGGCGGCTACTACGACTCCTCGCGGGTGCCGCGCAAGGGCCTGGACCCGCGCGCCACCACCGGCCGCGACGGCGCCTACCTGCTGGTGGAGCAGAAGCTGTATTCGCCCGGCGGCGAGCGCGTCCGCGGCCTCACTGGCTTCGCCCAGTACATGGTGTCCGACCATGCCACCGCGCAGATCACCCGTTGGTACGCCGTGGGCGGCGTCTACCAGGGCATCGGCCGGCGCAGCCAGGACCGCATCGCGCTGGGCTACGTCGGCGCCGACATCAACTACCGCCTGCTCGACGCGCGGCGCGCGGCGCTACTCGATGCCGGCGTGCCGCCGGAGGCGCCGGTGTTCGCGCTCGACACCGCCGAGCAACTCTACGAACTGTCCTACAGCGCGCAGCTGACGCCGTGGCTGATGCTGCGGCCGGACGTGCAGTACATCGTCAACCCCGGCACCTTCGCCTATGCGCGCACCGACAACGCGCTGGCGGTGGGGCTGCAGGTCAAGCTCACCTTCTGAGCGCGCGCTGCGCGCCTCCTGCCCAGGCCGATCCCGATGCCCTTGTTCCCACGACGACTGACCTTCCTGTGCTGCGCCGGCCTGCTGCTGGCATCGCCGCTGCAGGCCGCACCTGCGGTGCCTGCGGCAGCTGCGCCCGCCGCGCCGTCCGCGGCCGCGCCGCTGCCGCCGCCGCGCGTGCTGCAGATCCGCGGGCTCGCCATCGGCACCGGCCTGCCCAAGATCATCGTGCCGATCACCGCGCACGACGCCGAGCAGGCGCTGGCGCAGGCGCAGCGCATCGCCGCCTCGCCCGATGCAGACCTGGCCGAGTGGCGCATCGACCTGATGGACGGCGCCACCGACGCCGCCGCGCTGGCGGCCCTGGGGCCGCGCCTGGCGCAGGCACTGCACGGCAAGCCGCTGCTGCTGACCTTCCGCACCAAGGCCGAGGGTGGTGCGGTGGCGATCGACGATGCCGCCTACGGCGCGCTGTACGCGCGCCTGCTGGAGGCGCGCTTCGCCGACCTGCTCGATGTGGAGATGTTCCGCGACCCGGCGGTGCTGCGGCAGGTGGTCGAGCGCGCACACCGGCAGGGCGTGTACGTGGTGATGTCCAGCCACGACTTCCACGCCACTCCGCCGGTGGCGGAGATCGTGGCGCGGCTGCAGCGGCAGCAGGCGCTGGGTGCCGACGTGCTGAAGATCGCGGTGATGCCGCGAGATCCGGGCGACGTGCTGCACCTGCTCGACGCCACCTGGCAGATGCGCCAGCGCAGCGGCCAGCCGTTGCTGACCATGGCGATGGGGCCGCTGGGCGCGGTGTCGCGGCTGTCCGGCGAGACCTTCGGGCAGAGCCTGACCTTCGGCATGCTCGGCACCGCCTCGGCGCCCGGGCAGATCGACGCGGCGCGGTTGCGGCAGACGCTCGATGCGCTGCATGCCGCCGCGCCGCCCAAGTAATCCCGCGACGCTGCCGTCCTCGTTCGCCGTTCCTGCAGGAGTGTTGCCATGAGCCATGCCGCCGCCCCGCCCACCGCCCTCGTCCTGAATCGCATGAGCGGGTTCCAGTGGACGGCGATCGCGGTCTGCGTGCTGTTGAACATGCTCGACGGGTTCGACGTGATGGTGATGGCCTTCATCGCCCCGCACGTGTCGGAGGCCTGGCGTTTGTCCGGCAAGCTGCTGGGGATCGCGCTCAGCGCCGGGCTGGTGGGCATGGCGCTGGGCTCGCTGCTGCTGGCGCCGCTGGCCGACCGCTGGGGCCGGCGCAACATGATCCTGTGCTGCCTGGCGATCCTGACCGTCGGCATGGCCGCCTCGGCACTGGCGCAGGACATCTGGCAACTTGCGGCGCTGCGCGTGTTCACCGGCATCGGCATCGGCGGCATGCTCGCCGGCGTCGGCGTGATCACTGCCGAATACGCCAGCCCGAAGTGGCGCAGCACCGCAGTGGCCCTGCAGGCCACCGGCTATCCCATCGGCGCCACGCTGGGCGGGTTGATCGCCGCGATGCTGCTGGAACGCTGGGGCTGGCATGCGGCCTTCCTGTTCGGCGCACTCGCCTCGCTGCTGTGCATCCCGGTGGTGCTTGCGCTGCTGCCCGAATCGCTGGACTTCCTGCTCAGCCGGCGCCCGCCGGATGCGCTGGCGCGGCTCAACGCGCTGCTGGCGCGCATGCGTGCACCGACCCTGGATGCGCTGCCGCCGCGCCCGCCGGTGCAGGAGAAGGCGGGCTACGCGGCGCTGTTCACCCCGCACCTGCGCCGCAACAGCGTGCTGATCGCGCTGGGCTTCTTCATGCACATGTTCGCCTTCTATTTCGTGCTGAGCTGGACGCCGAAACTGCTGGTGCAGGCCGGGCTGTCGGCCGAGCAGGGCGTCACCGGCGGGGTGCTGTTGAACCTGGGCGGCATCGTCGGCGGCGCCTTGTTCGGCGGCCTGGCCGCACGTTTTCTGCTGCCACGGCTGACCGCCGTCAGCTTCCTGATCGCCGCACTGGGAATGGCGGCGTTCGCCACGCTCGGCACGCAGTTGCAGCTGGCCTTCCCCGTGGCCTTCGTGATCGGTGCGGCGCTGTTCGGCTCGATGGCCGGCCTGTATGCGGTGGCGCCGATCGTGTTCGCGCCCACCGTGCGCACCACCGGCCTGGGCTGGGCGATCGGCATCGGCCGCGTCGGCGCGATCCTTTCGCCGATGACCGTCGGCGTGCTGGTCGACGCCGGCTGGCAGCCGGCCAATCTGTACTACGTGCTGGCGTTGCCGCTGCTGGTGGCCATTGCCGCGGTGCTGACGATGCGGCTGCAGCCGGCACGGTGAGGGCGGGGCGGCGCGGGCGCGGCTCCATTCCAGTCTTCGAGAGCAACGCGCTTTGCGGCGCGGCCTGGCCTGCGTCACCGATCGGCGCCGTGTCCGGCGCCATACCCCATGTGTCGGCCAACCTGCGGCGCCTCGGTCGAGGCGCTGTGAGGTCTCACGAACGCGGGTCCATCCATTGCCACCGCACGCAGGTGGCAATGGCGTGCCGTTTTCCTACTTGGCGTTCGGCAAGGCGTAGGCGATCACGTAGTCGCCGCGGTCCGGCGATTGCCGCGCGCCGCCGGCGGTGATCACGATGTACTGCTTGCCGGTCTTGGTCGACACGTAGGTCATCGGCCCGCCCTGGCTGCCCACCGGCAGCCGTGCCTTCCACAGTTCCTTGCCGGTGCCGCTGTCGAACGCACGCAGGTAGTAGTCCTGGGTGCCGGCGATGAACACCAGGCCGCTCTGCGTGGCCAGGGTGCCGCCCAGGGTCGGCATGCCGACCGGGATCGGCAGGTGCATCTTGAAGCCGAGCGGGCCGGTGTCCTGCACGGTGCCCACCGGGACCTGCCAGGCGATGCTGCGTGTCTTCAGGTCGATCGCGCTGAGCGTGCCGAACGGCGGCGCCTGGCAGGGGATGCCCAGTGCCGACAGGAAGCGGTTCTTGTTGACCGCGTATGGCGTGCCCTTCAGCGGCACCGCGCCCATGCCGGTGTTGACCGCCTCGCCGCCGCTGGAGGCGGCGGCCTTCTCGGCCTTCTGCGGAATCATCTGCACCCACAGGCCCAGGCGCATGTCGTTGGCGAACACCACGTCGTGCACCGGGTCGACCGACAGCCCGCCCCAGTTCATGCCGCCCAGCGAGCCGGGGAAGCTCAGCGACACATCGGTACCGGGCGCGGTGTACAGGCCCTCGTAGCGCATCTTCTTGAAGGCGATGCGGCACAGCATCTGGTCCAGCAGGGTGGCGCCCCACATGTCCGCTTCGCTCAGGTGTTTGGTGCCGATCTGCGGCATGCCCACCGATAGCGGCTGGGTCAGCGCATACGGTTCGTGCGGGATGTCGGCGGCCTTCACCGGCACCTCGCGGACCTCGGTCAGCGGTTTGCCGGTGGCGCGGTCGAGCACGTACAGCTGGCCGGCCTTGGTGCCGATGATCAGCGCCGGCACCTTGCGGCCGTCGGCCATCGGGAAGTCGATCAGGCTCGGCTGCATCGGCAGGTCGAAGTCCCACAGATCGTTGTGCACGGTCTGGTAGACCCACTTGACCTGGCCGGTGCTGGCGTCCAGCGCGGTGATCGAGGCGCCGAAGCGGTGGTCCAGCGCGCTGCGCTCGGCACCGTACAGGTCGGTGGACGGGCTGCCCATCGGCAGGAACACCGTGTTGGAGGCGGCGTCGTAGGACATCGGCGCCCACACGTTCGGCGTGCTGCGCACGTAGGTCTTGCCCGGCGCCGGCGGCTGCGTGTCCTGCGGGTTGCCCGGGTCGAAGGCCCAGCGCTGTGCGCCGGTGATCACGTCGAAGCCGCGGATCACGCCGCCGGGCATGTCGGCCTGCACGTTGTCGGCGACGCGGCCGCCCACCACCACCGTGGTCCCGGCCACGGTCGGCGCCGAGGTCAACTGGTAGAACGGATCGGGTGCGGCGCCGAGGCCGGCCTTCAGGTCGACCTGGCCGTTCTGGCCGAAGCCGCTGCAGAACGCGCCGGTGTCCGCGTCCAGCGCGATCAGCCGCGCGTCGATGGTGTTGGTCAGCACGCGGCGCCGGCAGTTGGCGCCGGCCGGCAGCGCCGCTGCCGCCACCCGCGAGGCGTTGGCGGCGCTGGGCTGGACCAGCGGCGCATCGGCATCGAAGTAGGCCAGGCCGCGGCAGCGCTGCCAGACCGAGGACTGCGCGTTGATCTCGTGCTTCCACAGCTGCCGGCCGCTGCTGGCGTCCAGCGCGATGACGTTGTTGTGCGGGGTGCACACGTACAGCGTCTCGCCGATCTGCAGTGGGGTAGTCTGGTCTTCGGCGCCGTTGCCGTCGCTGAGGGCGATGTCGCCGGTGCGGTAGGTCCAGGCCACCTGCAGCTGGCCGACATTGCCGCGGCCGATCTGGTCCAGCGCGGCGAAGCGGCTGCCGCCAGCGGTGTTGCCGTAGTGGCTCCAGTCGCGCTGCGCCTGCGCCGGGGTCACCGGCACCGGTGCCGGGCCGGGGCCGCTGGCGACCACCGGCGGATGCGGCACGAACATCCCGGCCAGGCCGCCGGCGCAGGCCAGCGCCAGCACCGCCGCCAGCGCATAGGCGCCGCGTCCGCCGGGCAGGCCGCGGGCGCGGCGCAGGGTCGGGTAGACCAAGGCGACCAGCAGCGCCAGCACCGCCGGCATCATCAGCCGCGATACCAGTGGCCAGAACGCCAGGCCGGCATCCCAGTACGCCCAGGCCACGCTCAGCACGAACGCCAGCGCGTACAGCCAGGCGCCGGCCGGGCGCCGCCGCAGCACCAGCAGCGCCGAGGCCACGCAGGCCGCGCCCATCGCCAGGAAGTAGAGGCTGCCGCCGAGGGTGGCCAGGCGGATGCCGCCGACCAGCAGCGCCAGCCCGATCAGCGCCAGCAGCAGGCCGACGCTCCACAGCAATATCCGGCCGCCGGCCGACACATCCGATTGGGTTTGCACGTTTTCGATCCTCTGCAGGGGAGACGCACGGCGTCCGCGGCCGGCCACGAGGGCGGCGAAGGCGGGCGTGCGCACGATGGCATGCCGCGCCGGGAAACGACGTCGGCAAGATGGGCGATTATCGCATTTGTGTTCGGTAATAGAACGAATGGCACCGTCCGCCGGTGCGACGCTGTGTGCCGGTTTCCGACGTTTCTCCGACCTTGGTGAAGCCCGTACAACGCACTGTTACAGACATGGTGCGATGCGACACATCCGTGGAGTAGCGTTGCGCGTTTCTTCCCAGCCGCACTCCCCATGTCCGACCGTTTCCAGGCGATTCGTCGTCCCGTTCGCTGTGCCGTATTGCTGGCCGTTGCCGTGGCCGGAGGCTGCTCCGGCGACAAGCCGGCGGCCGCGCCGCCGCCGCGGGTGGGGGTGCTGACCCTGGGCGCGCGCACCTTGCCGGTCGAGCGCACCCTGGCCGGCCGCACCGTGGCCTACGAGACCGCCGACGTGCGCCCGCAGGTCGGCGGGCTGCTGCGTCAGCGCCTGTTCCAGGAGGGCCAGGAGGTCAAGGCCGGGCAGGCGCTGTACGTGATCGATCCGGCGCCGTACCAGGCCGCCTACGACATCGCCCGCGGCAACCTGGTGCAGGCCGAGGCGGCGCTGGCCAGCGCGCGGCCCAAGGCCGAGCGCACCCGCAGCCTCACCGACATGGACGCGGCCAGCAAGCAGGACGCCGACGACGCGGTGTCCGCGCTGCGCCAGGACGAGGCGGCGGTGGTCGCGGCCAAGGCGGCGCTGCAGGCCGCGCGCATCAACCTCGACTACACCCGCATCACCGCGCCGATCTCCGGCACCATCGGCACCTCCGCCTACACCGTTGGCGCGCTGCTCACCGCCGCGCAGGACGCGGCGCTGACCACCATCCAGCGGCTGGACCCGATCTACCTGGACGTCACCCAGTCCAGCACGCAGATGCTGGCGCTGCGCCGCCAGCTCGACGCCGGGCAGATCCATGCCATCGACGGCAAGGCGCAGGTGCAGGTGCGGCTGGAGGACGGCAGCACCTATCCGCATGCCGGCACCCTCGAATTCGTCGGCACCCAGGTCAACGCCGGCACCGGCAACGTCACCCTGCGCGCGGTGGTGCCCAATCCCGAACACCTGCTGCTGCCGGGCATGTACCTGCGCGCGGTGCTGCCGATGGCCACCGACCAGGGCGCGGTGCTGGTGCCGCAGCAGGCAGTGACGCGCGACAGCAAGGGCGAGCCTGTCGTGAAGCTGCTCGACGCGCAGAACAAGGTGGTGGAGCGGCACATCCGCACCGGCGAGGCCATCGGCCACGACTGGCTGGTGGAGTCCGGGCTCAAGCCGGGCGAGCGCCTGATCGTGGTCAACGGCAGCCGTGCCGAACTCGGCAAGCCGGCGCAGCCGTATCCGGTCACCGCCGCCCAGCTCGATGCCGCGCCGGCGCTGCCGGGCGACGACGCCCAGGCCGACTGAGGACTCCCGCATGTCGCGCTTCTTCGTCAACCACCCGGTGGTGGCCTGGGTCATGGCCATCGTCATCGTCCTGATCGGCATGCTGGCCATCCATGGGCTGCCGGTCGAACGCTATCCGCACATGGCGCCGCCCACCATCACCGTGCGCGCCACCTACACCGGCGCCTCGGCGCAGACGGTGGAAAACACCGTCACCCAGCTGATCGAGCAGTCGCAGCAGAGCCTGGACCACCTGCTGTACATGACCTCCACCAGCGCCTCGGACGGCACCGCGCAGGTCAACCTGGTGTTCGAGACCGGCACCAACGCCGACACCGCGCAGGTGCAGGTGCAGAACCAGTTGCAGTCGGTGATGTCGGTGTTGCCGCAGGCGGTGCAGCAGAACGGCCTGGTCATCACCAAGTCCAGCGGCTCGCTGTTCGAGGTGGTGGCGTTCACCTCCGACGACGGCAGCATGGACAACTTCGATGTCGCCAACTACATGGAATCGAACATCGACGACCAGATCAGCCGCGTCAGCGGCGTCGGCAACATCCAGCCGATGGGCTCGGAATACGCCATGCGCATCTGGCTGGACCCGGAGAAGCTGCGCAAGTACGCGCTGATGCCCTCGGACGTGGAGAACGCGCTGCAGTCGCAGAACACCGACGTGTCGGCCGGCGAGATCGGCGGCCAGCCGGCGCTGCGCGGGCAGCGCCTGGACGCCACCGTGACCACCCGCAGCCGCCTGCAGACCCCGGCGCAGTTCGGCGCGATCGTGCTCAAGAGCGATGCCAGCGGCGCCGCCGTGCACCTGTCGGACGTGGCCAGGATCGGCCTGGGCCCGGAGACCTACGACAGCATCACCCGCTTCAACGGCAAGCCCTCGGCCTCGCTGGGCATCGAGCTCAACTCCGACGCCAACGCGGTGGAGACTTCCAAGGCCATCGACCAGCGCCTGCAGGAACTCAAGCAGTACTGGCCGCACGGCTTCAACTACCACATCGCCTTCAGCACCACGCCGTTCGTCACCACCTCGATCAAGGAAGTGGTCATCACCCTGATCGAAGCGGTGCTGCTGGTCGTGGCGGTGATGTACCTGTTCCTGCAGAACTGGCGCGCCACGCTGATCCCGACCATCGCCGTGCCGGTGGTGCTGATGGGTACCTTCGGCGTGCTCGCCGCATTCGGCTACTCGATCAACACCCTGACCATGTTCGCGATGGTGCTGGCGATCGGCCTGCTGGTCGACGACGCCATCGTGGTGGTGGAGAACGTGGAGCGGGTGATGGGCCAGGAAGGCCTGCCGCCGAAGGAGGCCACGCTGCGCTCGATGCAGCAGATCGGCGGCGCCCTGGTCGGCATCGTGCTGGTGCTGACCGCGGTGTTCGTGCCGATGGCGTTCTTCAACGGCGTCACCGGCGTGATCTATCGGCAGTTCTCGATCACCATCGCCGCCTCGATGATCCTGTCGGTGCTGGTGGCGATGACCCTGACTCCGGCGCTGTGCGTGACCATCCTCAAGCCGCTGCACCAGGGCGAGGCGCCGATCGGCTCGCATGGCCGCCTGGGCTGGTTCTTCATCTGGTTCAACACCCGCTTCCGGCACCTGTCCGAGCGCTACCGCACGCTGGTCGAGCGGGTGCTGGGCAAGCGCGCGCTGGGCCTGCTCGTCTATGCGCTGCTGATCGCGGTCACCGGCCTGCTGCTGTGGCGCCTGCCCGGTGCGTTCCTGCCCGACGAGGACGAGGGCATGCTCAACGTGCTGGTCAAGCTGCCGGCCGGCTCCACCCTGGAGCAGACCCTGGCGGTGACCGACCGGCTGACCAAGGCCGCGCTGAAGGATCCGGGCGTGCGCTCGGTGCTGTCCTCGGCCGGCTTCAGCGTCACCGGCGCCGGCCAGAACGTCGGCATGGCCTTCGTGCGGCTGAAGGACTGGGACGATCGCGACGACGATGCCGCGACCATCGCCGACCATCTGAACAAGGCGCTGGCCGACGTGCCCGACGCGGAACTGTTCGTGACCTCGCCGCCGGCGATCACCGGCCTCGGCGACGCCTCCGGCTTCACCTTCGAACTGATGGACTACGAAGGCGCCGGCCATGCCGCCCTGGTCGCCGCGCGCGACAAGCTGCTGCGTCTGGCCCAGCACGATCCCAAGCTGATGAACGTGCGCTACGCCAGCCTGGAGGACGCGCCGGTGTACGCGGTCAAGATCGACGACGCCAAGGCGCAGGCGCTGGGCGTGGACCCGGGCGACATCAACGCCACGCTCAACAGCGCGCTCGGCGGCGACTTCGTCAACAACTTCATCTACAAGGGCCGCATCAAGAAGGTCTACGTGCAGGGCGACGCCGACGCACGCATGGCGCCGCAGGACCTGGACCGCTGGACGGTGCGCAACGGCGGCGGCGACATGGTGCCGATGTCGGCGTTCACCCGCTCGCACTGGACCAGCGCACCGGCCGCGCTGGAACGCTACAACGGCGTGTCGGCGATGGAGCTGACCGGCCAGGCGGTGCCCGGGGTCAGCTCCGGCGCGGCGATGGACGCGATGGCCGAACTCAGCAAGCAGTTGCCGCATGGCTTCGGCTACGCGTGGTCGGACATGGCCTACCAGGAAAAGCTGTCGGCCAACCAGGCGCCGGCGCTGTATGCGATCTCGCTGCTGTTCGTGTTCCTGTGCCTGGTGGCGCTGTACGAGAGCTGGTCGATTCCGTTCGCGGTGATGCTGGCGGTGCCGGTGGGCGTGTTCGGCGCGGTGCTGCTGATGACCCTGCGCGGGCTGGAGAACGATGTGTACTTCCAGGTCGGGCTGCTGACCACGGTCGGCCTGGCGGCGAAGAACGGCATCCTCATCGTCGAGTTCGCGCGCGACCTCGAGCACCGCGGCGAAAGCCTGCTCGCCGCCACCCTGCACGCGGTGCAGATGCGCCTGCGGCCGATCCTGATGACCTCGCTGGCGTTCCTGCTCGGCGTGCTGCCGCTGGTGTTCAGCAAGGGCGCCGGCTCGGCCGCGCGCCACTCGCTGGGCACCGGCGTCACCGGCGGCACCCTGGCCTCGATCACCCTGGGCCTGTTCTTCGTGCCGCTGTTCTACGTGATCGTGCGCCGGATGTTCCCGGGACCGGCGGTCGCCCACCCGGAGACGCAGGCATGAGCGCGTTGACCCGCATGAGCGTGGCGGTGGCCACGCTGCTGGCCCTGTCCGGCTGCACCCTGGCGCCCACCTATGTGCGCCCGGCGGCACCCGTGCCGGCCGATCTGGCGGCGGTCGATGCGGCGCCCGCCGCGGGCGCCGCCACCGACACGCTGGCGATGCCGGACTGGCAGCAGGTGTTCCTGGATCCGCGGCTGCGCCAGACCATCGCGCTGGCCTTGCAGAACAACCGCGACCTGCGCGTGGCGGTGCTGTCCATCGACAAGGCGCGTGCGCAGTACCGCCTCCAGCGCGCCGCGCAGTTGCCCTCGTTCGACGCCAACGCCAGCATGAGCCGCAGCCGTACCAGCGCCGCCAGCAACGACGACGGCGTCTCCCAGGTCAGCACCAGCGACACCCTGCAGGTCGGGCTCAGCAGCTGGCAGCTGGATCTGTTCGGGCAACTGCGCAGTCTCAAGCAGGAAGCCCTGCAGAACTGGCTGTCCAGTGCGGAAAACCAGCGCAACGTGCGCCTGACCCTGGTCGCCCAGGTCGCCGCGGCGTGGCTGACCGTGGGCGCGGACCAGGCGCAACTGGCGCTGGCGCAGCAGACCCTGGACAGCCAGGCGCAGACCCTGCAACTGACAGAGCGCCGCCACAGCATCGGCAGCGCGTCCGGGCTGGACCTGGCGCAGCAGCAGACCAGCGTGGAGTCGGCGCGCGTCGCCGTCGCCAGCGCCGCCACCCAACTGGCGCAGGCGCGCGATGCGCTGCAACTGCTGGTCGGCGCGCCGGTGGACGCAGCGCTGCTGCCCACCGCGCAGGCGATGCAGGACAGCGTGGCGCTGGCGCCGCTGCCGGCGCACCTGTCCTCGGCGGTGCTGCTGCAGCGCCCGGACGTGCTCGCCGCCGAGCACACCTTGCAGGCGGCCAACGCCGACATCGGCGCCGCACGCGCGGCGTTCTTCCCGTCGCTGAGCCTCACCGCGTCCACCGGGCGCAGCAGCGATGCGCTGTCCACGCTGTTCTCCGCCGGCAGCCGCACCTGGTCGTTCGTGCCCAGCATCACCGCGCCGATCTTCCACGCCGGTGCGCTGAAGGCCTCGCTGGACGCCTCCAAGCTCGGCAAGGACATCGCCGTGGCGCAGTACGAGAAGGCGATCCAGTCGGCCTTCGCGGAAGTGGCCGACGCCCTGGCCACGCGCGACCACCTGCAGGTGCAGCTGACCGCGCAGCAGGCCCTGGTCGACGCCAGCCAGCGCAGCTACACCCTGGCCGACGCGCGCTACCGCGCCGGCCTGGACGGCCACCTGCCGGTGCTGGATGCGCAACGCTCGCTGTTCGCCGCGGAGCAGGCGCTGATCGCGCTGCGCCTGCAGGACGCCAGCAACCGCGTCACCCTGTACCAGGTGCTCGGCGGCGGCGCCGACGCCCAGGCCCCGGCTCAGGCCGCTACCGCGCCCTGAACCGCGATCAAGGCCTGCCTGAGGCGAGCCCAGGCAGGCCCGAGCGGCCAGAAGCCCCGCCACGTGCGACGCGCTCCTGTGGGAGGGACTTCAGTCCCGACGCGACGGCAATCGAACGCCTACCCAAGCATCCACCCAGGCAACGCCTCGCGCGTGCCCGCGCCGCACGCAACACGACAGCCCTGTGCCACCGTCTCGATAGCTGAACGCGGCGGTACACCTCGGCGGCCGTCGTAGACAAATGCCGGGCGCCGCCGCGCCGCCCAATCGTTCGTCGCACAGGCCGCAAGCCGCTCCGTACGTATCTTTGGCGCGTTGGCGACACCGTCGATGCCGCACCGGCACGCCGGGCACCACGCCAGCCTTGGGCCATAATCGCGGCGACTCACTCCAGGTACGCCGCACCCGATGAAGATCCCCCCGAGCCTGCAGCCGCTGATCGACGATGGCGTCATCGACGGCGTGCTGCGCCCGCTCAAGAGCGGCAAGGAGGCTGCGGTCTACGTAGTCCAGGCCGGCGACGACGTGCTCTGCGCCAAGGTCTACAAGGACATGGCGCAGCGCAGCTTCCAGGCCCGCGTGCAGTACCAGGAAGGGCGCAAGGTGCGCGGCAGCCGCCAGGCGCGGGCGATCGGCAAGGCCAGCAAGTTCGGCCGCCGCGAGCAGGAAGCCGCGTGGAAGGACACCGAGGCCAACACCCTGTACCAGCTGGTGGACGCCGGCGTGCACGTGCCGCAGCCGCGCGGCTACTTCCATGGCGTGCTGCTGATGGACCTGGTCACCGATGCCGACGGGCAGAGCGCGCCACGCCTGGGCGAGGTGGAACTGGAACCGGAGCAGGCGCGCGCCTTCCACACGCAGCTGGTCGGCGACGTGGTGAAGATGCTGTGCCTGGGCCTGGTCCATGGCGACCTGTCCGAATACAACGTGCTGGTCGCCGCCGACGGCCCGGTGGTGATCGACTTCCCGCAGGTGGTCAGCGCCGCCGGCAACAACGCCGCCCGCAGCATGCTGCTGCGCGACGTGCACAACCTGCGCGACTGCCTGGGCCGCTTCGCGCCCGAGCTCAACGCCACCCACTACGGCGAGGAGATGTGGGCGCTGTACGAGAAGGGCACGTTGCGCCCGGACAGCGTGCTCACCGGCCGCTTCACCTTCGACACCCGTCGCGCCGACGTGCGCGCGGTGCGCGCCTCGATCGAGGACGCGCGGCAGGAAGCCATCATCCGCCAGCAGGGCCGCGAAGCCGCCGCGCAGGACGACTGAGCCGCGTTCCGGCACGCGGCGCGCAAGTCCATGCTGCGCCGCAATGTGGCGGCACCGCGTGCGCGCCCGTCGCCAGCGCGTGCTCCAAGCTGCGCAATGCCTCGCCGCGCCTGCATTGCACGCGCATCCGCGCCATGACGATCGGCCGCCTGCCGCTGACCCGTCGGCTACCGCGCATCGGCGTTCCGGTTCGCTTATTTGCGGAAATGGTTATCGAGAATAACAATCCGCCCGACGCCGCTTGCGCAGCCGCCCCGGGAGGGCCACCCATGTATTTCGATCCAGACGTCGTGCGTTTCTTCGCCCAGGCCCAGCAGTCCGGGCAGCCGCCGATGGAGGAACTGCCCTTGCCCCAGGCGCGGGCGATGATGCGCGGCGTCGCCGCGCAATTCGGTTTCCCACACGTGGAGATGGCCGAGGTCCGCGACCTGCAGGCGCCGGGTCCGGCCGCGCCGATTCCGCTGCGCCTGTACCGCCCGCACGGCCTCGACGCTAGCCCGGCGCCGACCTGCCTCTACGCGCACGGCGGCGGTGGCGTGGTCGGCGACCTCGACTCGCACGACGACGTGTGCCGACAACTGGCCGCACGCGCCGGCTGCCAGGTGCTGGCGGTGGACTACCGGCTGGCGCCCGAACATCCTGCGCCGGCTGGCATCGAGGACGTGATCGCGGTGGTGCACTGGCTGGCCGCACACCCGGCCGAGGTCGGTGCCGATCCGCAGCGCCTGGCCGTGGCCGGCGACAGCATGGGCGGCGCCCTGGCGGCGAGCGCCGCACTGGCCGCGCGCGATGCCGGCATCGCCCTGCGCTGCCAGATCTTGATCTATCCGCTGACCGACGTACGCCCGGACAATCCCTTTCCCTCGCGCGTGCACAACGCCGGCATCCCGCCGCTGACCGAAGCGGCGATGCGCTACTTCGACCGCCAGCTGCTGCCGGACCCGTCGCTGGCATCGGACTGGCGCATCTCCCCGGTGGTGGCGCCGGACGTGGCCGGCGTCGCCCCGGCGCTGGTGGTGCTCGCCGACCGCGACGCGCTGCACGACGAAGGCCTGCACTACGCGCAGCGCCTGCGCGAGGCGGGTGTGGAAACCCTGGTGCGCGTCCACCCCGGCATGATCCACGGCTTCATCAACATGGGCAGGGTGATGCGCGTGGCCGGCGAAACCCTGGACCTGGCCGCGCTGCTGCTGCGCCAGCGGCTGCTGCCGGTGGCCACGCAGGAGTGAGTGCAACCGCAGTGGGTACCCCCTCCCGGCAATCGCCACCGGCGCTGGCACGCGCTGCTTCGTCTGGAACCATGTGCCAGTCGCGCGGATGCGTCGGCTTCCGTAGTCAAAGCCGCTCTCCTCCCGGGAGAGGGGTTGGGGTGAGGGTCCGGGAGCGCAGCGCCGCCTCCGGACCTTAGTGCACCATCCGTACCCTCATCCGCCCCTTCGGGGCACCTTCTCCCGAGGGGAGAAGGGAGAAACAAAGGAGCGGCTTCAGCCGCGACGGGGAATTGCCGACACGCCCAGGTCGCGGCTGAAGCCGCTCCTGCGTGGGGGTGCTGCGCGCGATGCGCGTTCGCGACCGATCACGCCACCCGACTGCGGCGCGCGCGTTCCAGGTGCACCAGCAGCAGCGAGATCGCCGCCGGGGTCATGCCGGGGATGCGCTGCGCCTGGCCCACGGTCTGCGGGCGCACGCGCTCGAGCTTCTGCTGCACTTCGGCCGACAGCCCGCGCACCTGCGCGTAGTCGAACGCGGCCGGGATCGGGGTGTCCTCGTGGCGCTGCTGGCGGGCGATCTCGTCGCGCTGGCGGTCCAGGTAGCCGGCGTACTTGATGCCGATCTCCACCTGTTCGGCCACCTGCGCGTCGGCTACGCCCGGGCCCAGCGACGGCACCCGCATCAGTGCGGCGTAGTCCAGCTCCGGGCGCTTGATCAGGTCCAGCACGGTGGTCTCGCGGCTCACCGCCACGCCCAGCGTCGCCGCGACCTCGCGGCCCAGCGCGTTGCCCGGCGTCGCCCACAGACCGCGCAGACGCTCGTTCTCGCGCGCCACCGCCTCCTGCTTGGCCTGGAACCGCGCCCAGCGCGTCTCGTCGACGATGCCCAGCTCGTGGCCGATGCCGGTCAGGCGCGCGTCGGCGTTGTCCTCGCGCAGCTGCAGCCGGTACTCGGCGCGGCTGGTGAACATGCGGTACGGCTCGCTGGTGCCATGGGTGATCAGGTCGTCGATCAGCACGCCGATGTAGGCCTGGTCGCGACGCGGCGACCACGGCTCCAGCCCGCGCACCTGGCGCGCAGCGTTGAGGCCGGCGATCAGGCCCTGCGCGGCGGCTTCCTCGTAGCCGGTGGTGCCGTTGATCTGGCCGGCGAAGAACAGCCCGGGCATGGCCTTGGTCTCCAGCGAGGCCTTGAGCCCGCGCGGGTCGAAGAAGTCGTACTCGATGGCGTAGCCGGGGCGGGTGATGTGCGCGCGCTCGAAGCCGCGGATCGAGCGCACCAGCTCCAGCTGCACGTCGAACGGCAGCGAGGTGGAGATGCCGTTGGGGTAGATCTCGACCACGTCCAGGCCTTCCGGCTCGACGAAGATCTGGTGGCTGGCCTTCTCGGCGAAGCGCACCACCTTGTCCTCGATCGAGGGGCAGTAGCGCGGGCCGATGCCCTCGATCTGGCCGGTGTACAGCGGCGAGCGGTCCAGCGCGCCGCGGATGATGGCGTGGGTGCGCTCGGTGGTGTGGGTGATCCAGCACGAGACCTGGCGCGGATGCTGCGCCACCTCGCCCAGGAACGACATCACCGGCAGCGGATCGTCGCCGGGCTGTTCCTCCATCGCCGCGTAGTCCAGGCTGCGTCCGTCGATGCGCGGCGGGGTGCCGGTCTTGAGCCGGTCCACGCCGAAGCGGCCGTCGCGCAGCGCCTGCGCCAGCGCGGTGGCCGGCGGATCGCCGGCGCGGCCGCCGGCGTACTGGGTCTGGCCGATGTGGATCTTGCCGGCCAGGAAGGTGCCGGCGGTCAGCACCACCGCCGCGGCCTCGAAGCGCAGCCCGGTCTGGGTCAGCACGCCGCGCACGCGCTCGCCGTCCATGACCAGGTCGTCCACCGCGGCCTGGAACACGGTCAGGTTCGGCTGCGCCTCGACCAGGCGCCGGATCGCGCTGCGGTACAGGCTGCGGTCGGCCTGGCAGCGGGTCGCACGCACCGCCGGGCCCTTGGAGGCATTGAGGGTCCGCCACTGGATGCCGGCCAGATCCGCGGCGTGGGCCATCGCCCCGCCCAGCGCGTCGATCTCCTTGACCAGGTGGCCCTTGCCGATGCCACCGATCGCCGGGTTGCAGCTCATCGCCCCCACCGTCTCCACGTTGTGGGTCAGCAGCAGGGTGCGCGCGCCGGCACGCGCGGACGCCAGCGCCGCCTCGGTGCCGGCATGGCCGCCGCCGATCACGATCACGTCATGGCGGTAGAAGGAATCGCTCATCGGGGTCTCGTCGGCCGGCGCGGGGCCGGCGGCAGGGGGCGACACGGGACGTCGCCCAGGGTGTGAACAGGAATTTTAGCGGTTGCATCACAAATTGCGGATCCAGGCCTCAAGTTGGCACGCAATCTGCAGATATTCCCACTGCACCCAACGTGGCAATGCGTCAGGGGCGTATGACTGGAATTGGAACAGGGGCCAGTCACGCGCACGTTGGGGGAGCTGGGGGCCGGTAGTCGGGGGACTACCGGCCCTTTTTTATGCCCGTTTTTCGCCGGTCGCCGGCGCCACGCCAGCAATGGCAAGGCCCCAACGCGAAAAGCCCCGGCGGACCGGGGCTTTTCGTTGTGAGGCGCCGACGCCCGACAGGGCCGGAACAGGGGGGATCCAGATTTCCCTGTCGGACATCGACATAGACGGTGGGGTCGACCCCTTCGGGTCATAAAGCGACGCAGGCGGTCACCCCGTAGAACGTAGAGTGCGTGCTGGGACAGGCGAACGCAAGCCCTTTCTTAGGGTTCGAGTGTGCGACGTGTCCCATTGCTGCGACCCATATTGCCGGGGCGCGGCGCCGGCGGGCGCTGCATGCCCTCGGGACGCTGCATCGCCGGCCGGGCCGGCTGCATCGATTGCGGCCGCGGTGCCGAATTGAGCGCGTCCGGACGGCGCAGGCGGTCCATGTCGCGCCACGGCGTCGGTACCCGACCACCCACGCTGGGCGGCGGCGGCGGCCGCGAGCCGCCGTCGTCCGGCCGCGGACGCGGTGGCGGGCGGTGGCGCGGGCCATCGTAGCCACGGTAGTAGTAATACGGCACGCCGTACCCGTAGTAGCCGTAATAGGACGGGCCGTAGCCGTAGTAGGGCACCGCGCCGTAGGGCGAGTAGTACTCGGAGTAGCCGGCCGGGTAGCGGTATTCGACCGACGGGGCGCCACGGTAGTAGCCACCCTCGCCGCCTCCGGCGTAATCGTAGGTGGCACAGCCGCCCAGTGCGGCCAGCAGTCCAGCGGCGCAGATCAGGCGCAGTTTCATGGCGTTTGCCCTCCAGCAGGCTGGCTGACAGGTTCGGTCCGTGGCATTGAATCCCCCCTTAACTTCATCTGCTGCACTTGAACGCTTAAGTTGCGCGCAACGACGGCGAACCGGCGCGAGTCGCGGGCGCTGCACGTTGGCGACGATACGCTACCCTTTCGCGCATGGTCTCACGTTTTCTGCCCGAGTTCGGCGACGTCCTGGCGGCCGCCGCACGCATTGCCGCGCACGCGCGGCCGACCCCAGTGCTGCGTTCGCGGGCGCTGGATGCCGCCACCGGCGCGCAGCTGTACTTCAAGGCCGAACACCTGCAGCGCGGTGGCGCGTTCAAGTTCCGCGGTGCCTGCAACGCGGTGTGGGCGCTGGACCCGGCGCAGGCGGCCTGCGGGGTGGTCACCCATTCCTCCGGCAACCATGGCGCGGCGTTGGCCCTGGCTGCGCGCACCCGCGGCATCGGCTGTCATGTGGTGGTGCCGGAAGGCGCGGTCGCCGCCAAGCTCGCCAACATCGCCCGCCACGGCGCCACGCTGTGGCGTTGCGCGCCCAGCATCGCCGCGCGCGAGGCGCTGTGCGCGCAGGTGCAGCGCGATACCGGCGCGACCCTGGTGCACCCCTATGCCGATCCGGCGGTGATCGCCGGGCAGGGCACCGCGGCGCTGGAACTGTTGGACGCCAGCGGCGGACTGGACCTGCTGGTGGTGCCGGTCGGTGGCGGCGGCCTGGCCGCGGGCAGCCGCCTGGCGCTGTCGGCGCGGGCGCCGCAGGCGCAGTTGCTGCTGGCCGAGCCGGCCGGCGCCGCCGACACTGCGCGCTCGCTGGCCGCCGGCGAGCGCCGCCTGGACATGGTCCCGGACACGCTCTGCGATGGCCTGCGCGGCACCCTCGGCGAACCCAACTTCGCCCTGCTGCACGGCCAGGCCGAGGTGCTGGTGGTCGAGGACGCGGCGACCGTGGCGGCGATGCGGCTGCTGTGGCAGGTGCTCAAGCAGGTGGTGGAGCCGTCCTCGGCGATCGCCCTGGCGGCGGTGCTGGCGCAGCCGGCGCGTTTCGCCGGGCGCCGGGTCGGGGTGATCCTGTCCGGCGGCAACGTCGACCTGGACGCCTTGCCGTGGGGCGCGGCATGAGTGCGCGGGGCGGCTTCCGCTGGCTGCGCTGGCTGGTGCGCCTGGCGGCGCTGCTGGGGCTGTGGCTGCTGGGCGTGGCGATCTACATCGTCTGGGTCGGCGACCGCGACCAGGCGGCGCCGGCCGACGCGATCATCGTGCTCGGCGCCGCGGCCTACGACGCCAAGCCGTCGCCGGTGTTCGAAGAGCGCATCCGTCATGGCCTGGACCTGTACCAGCGCGGCTACGCGCCGACCCTGATCTTCACCGGCGGCTTCGGCAACGGCGCGCGCTTCGCCGAGTCGCAGGTGGCCCGGCGCTACGCGCTGCGCCACGGCGTGCCGGCCGACGCGATCCTGATCGAGACGGTGTCGCGCACCACCCGGCAGAACCTGATCGAGGCGCGGCGGCTGATGCGCGAACACGGCCTGCACCGGGTGATCGTGGTCAGCGATCCGCTGCACATGGCACGGGCGCTGCGGCTGTGCCAGGAACTGCAGATCGACGCCCTGGCGTCGTCGACCCCGAGCAGCCGTTTCCGCAGCTTCCAGACCCGCTGGCGCTTCCTGCTGCAAGAGCTGTACTTCTTCCATCGCGACCTGGTGGTCCCCGGCGCCTGAACCTGCGGGGTGCGGTACGCAACGGCGCATTCCCTGGCGCCGGCCGCTGCCGAGCGCACCCGAATCAATCGCCACCGCAACGGTCGCGTACACGAGGTGATGGCGAGGCCGGCGCGCGGCCCATGCGGGCCGCGCACGTCATGCAGCCGCTCTGGCCGGGCGCGATCACGGCCGTGCAAGGGCGCACATCGCGGAGCAGGGCCGCTGTGCGTCTCGGCGGACGAGCAGGGATCCCGGCGGAGATCGAGGGTGAATCCGTCGAACCAGCGGCGATGCCGGGTCGAGGCCGCTGCAGGCGACGACGCTACAGCAGCGCTCCCGTCACGACCTGACGGTCATCGGCGTGCAGGCGCTTCGTTGGATCGCGGTCGTCGCACGCGCGCGGTTCCTGCATGTCTTGGCGTTGCGCGCGCCGACCCGCGGATGCGAGCCCGCGCGCTCACCATGCCGGGTCGACGTACTGGACGACCAGGGCGTTGGCGATGCTCTCGGTTTCAGCGTCGATGATGCCGCTGGTCTTGCGTGGCCTGAAGTGCATCTGGAACGCGGCGACGATGCGTTGCAGTTTTCCGCTCCAACGCCCGTCGACACTCACCTCGTTGTACCCATAACGCTTGAGCGCCCGCTGCAGCGCGAGTACATCGCCGGGCGCATTGGGATCGCGCCCGGCCAGGTAGCGGCGCACGTTCGCCTGGTCCGGCCATGCGCCGATGCCGTGCCGGGCGAGCATTTCCCAGGGGAACAGCGGACCTGGATCGTACTTGCGCAGGGGCGCCACGTCGCTGTGGCCGAGCACGTTCTGCGGTGCGATGCCATAGCGGGTGATGAGGTCGTTGAGCAGCGGCACCAGCGCGGCGACTTGCTCCGGCGCGAAGGCGTACCACTGCCGATTGCCGGCCTTGCCCTGTGCAAAGCCGAGATTGACGATCTCCACACCGATGGACGTATCGTTCAGATTGCTGCGGCCATTCCAGGCGCTCACGCCAGCGTGCCACGCCCGTTTCTGTTCGGCCACCAGTTGCAGGACGACCGGCTTTCCATCCACCAGCGCCGGGCGCGCCGGCACCAGGTAATGGGCGCTGACATCCGGGCCTGACAGCACCTTCAGTGAACGGGCGTCATTGAGCGCGGTGTAATGCAGGACGATGAAACGGACGCGTTCGTTTTGCGCCAGGGAGGGCGTTTGCACCGATACGTCGTAACTGCCGCGGTCCAGGAGTGTCGGGGGCGATGGTGCCGCAGTGGCTGGAGTCTGGGGCGGTGAGCGGACAGACGAGCAGCCAGCGAGCAGCAGCGACAGCGACAGCGACAGCGACAGGACCACAGTGCGAGACATGCACACTCCTCCGATTGGTTGCGCAGCGCCGGGTGTGTCGACTGCGAGGGATGTGCAAGCGAGTTTGCCGTCGCATCGGAGGCGCTCCCATGGGGCGGCGCCCAAAACAGGCGCGCCTGCGCGGCCGATGGAGCGCGCCCACGCAGCGCGCGCGCAGCCTTGGTGCCCCCCCGTGGCAGTGCCGTCCCGAGTCGCGAAAGATCGCGGGCCTGGCGCGCTGTGTCCGACCCCGTTGGCGCTTGCGGCTGCAGAAGGTCCAGTGCCTCCATCGCCGCCGCCGGTGGCTGCCCGCCGCAGGGCTGTGCCGCGCCGTATGATGGGCCTTTCCACGGCCCGAGGGAGGCAGCCATGAGCAACCACGGAGTTCCTGCGCAGGACCAGGCCATCGCCCTGGTGCAGGCCTATTACGCCGCGTTCAACCGCGGCGACTGGGACGGCATGCTGGGCATGCTCACCGACGATGTCGCCCACGATCTCAACCAGGGCGCGCGCGAGACCGGCAAGGAGGTCTTCGCCGCCTTCCTGCAGCGCATGAACGCCAGCTACCGCGAGCAGTTGCACGACATCGTGGTGCTGGCCGCGCAGGACGGCCGCCGCGCCGCCGCCGAGTACGTGGTGCATGGCGAATACCACCACACCGACACCGGCCTGCCGGAGGCGCGCGGCCAGCGCTACGTGCTGCCGGGCGGGGCGTTCTTCGACATCCGCGACGGCAGGATCGCCCGGGTGAGCAACTACTACAACCTGGAAGACTGGATCGCGCAGGTCTCTGCCTGAGCCACGCGCCGGCCTGAGGCCGGCGCGTTCGCGCTGTCGCAAAACTGTCTGCCGGCCGTCATCTGCGGCCGCAGGCGCGGTGACTATGGTCGCCGCGTCGACCGAGAGGATTGCCGATGCGCGCGCTGCTTCGTTCCCCGGCCGTCGCGGTGGCGCTGCTGGCCTGCACGCTCGCGCTGGCCCTGCTGGGCGCTCGCGGCATCTGGGATGCCGACGAGGGCCGTTACTCCAATGTCGCGCTGAACATGCTGCACAGCGGCGACTGGCTCACGCCCCGGCGCAGCGAGGACGTGGCGCACTGGACCAAGCCGCCGTTGACCTACTGGGCGATCGCCGCCAGCGTCGCCGCGTTCGGGCCGTCGCCCTGGGCGGCGCGGTTGCCATCGGCGCTGTCCTACCTGCTGTGCGTGCTGCTGGTGTGGCGCCTGGCCGCGCGGCTGTTTCCCGAACGCCCTGAGCTGCCGGCGCAGGCGGCGCTGCTGTACGCGACCATGCTGGCCCCGTTCGGCGCGGCGCAATGGATTTCCACCGACTTCCTGCTCGCCGCCTGCGAGACCCTGGCGGTGTGGGCCTTCGTCGAAGCGCGGGCGCATCCGCCCGGACAGGGCAAGCGCTGGATCGCGGCGATGTGGGCCGGCTTCGCCCTGGCGTTCATGACCAAGGGTCCGCCTGGCCTGCTGCCGCTGCCGGCGCTGCTGCTGTTCAACGCGGTGACGCCGGGGCCGCCGCGGCGCGCGCTGCAGCTCTCCGGCATCGCCCTGTTCGTGGTGCTGGCGCTGCCCTGGTACCTGGCGGTGATCCACGGCCATCCGGGATTGCTGCAGTACTTCGTCGGCGACGAGGTGGTCAAGCGCGTGGCCAGCGATGCGTTCGGGCGCAACGCGCAGTGGTACGGCTGGGCGGTGGCGTATGCGCCGATCCTGGTCCTGGGCACGCTGCCGTGGACGCCGGCGCTGGCGCGTTGGGCCTGGCAATTGCCGCGGCAACTGCGGCAGTGGTGGCGCGATCCGGCGTTGCGCCTGCAGCAGGCCGCGCCGCTGCTGCTGACCCTGTGGCTGCTGCTGCCGCTGCTGGTGTTGTGCCTATCGCGCTCACGGCTGCCGCTGTACGTGCTGCCGCTGTTCGTGCCGCTGGCGTTGCTGGCGGCGTGGCAACGCGCGCAGGAGGGCCGGGCGCCGTGGCGCTGGCCGTGGCTGCTGGGCTGGTGCGGATTGCTGCTGGCGCTCGAACTGGCCGTGGCGCTGCTGCCCACGCACAAGGATGCCGGCGCCTGGGCGCAGGCGATCGTGCAGCGTGCCGATGCGCCGGTGCGCGAGGTGGTGTTCGTCGAGGACATGGCGCGCTACGGCCTGCGCCTGGAGCTGGGCGCGCAGGTACGCAAGATCCGCCTGGACCCAGTGCGCGACGCGCCGCGTTTCGGTCCCGAGTACGACGCCGATCTGCTCACGGTGTTGCGGCAACCGCGCGCCGGGCGGGTGTGGGTGTGCAAGCAGGAGGCCTGGGCGCAGGTCGCCGCGCGCATCGCTGCGCAGGGGGCGCAGGCGCAGGTGTTGGGCACGCCCTACCAGGGTCGGGTGCTGTTCCGGGTGCTGCCCGGCTCAGTCGCCGCGGCGGCGGATCGGGATCGCTGACAGCGGCACCGCGGCGATCTCGCCGCCGCCCTCGCGGATCGGCGCGCCCGGCGGCGGCGCCCAGGCGTGCGCGTAGATCACTTCCCACGTGCTGGGCAGGGTGCCGTCGGCGCCGCGCAGCGGCTCGTAGGCGGCGCTGGCGGCGGCGAAGCGGCCGCGGCCGGTGAGGGTGTGGCGGCGCGCCTGCAGCGCGTTGGTGGCGCCGATCGCGCGCAGTTCGCGCATCAGCGCGGCAAGGTCCGGATAGGTCAGGTTGAACACGTCGCGGTCCAGCACCGGATCGCGGAAGCCCGACAGCATCAGCGCATCGCCGAACTGCGCGATCGGCGCGAAGCGGCTCACGTGCGGCGTGGTCCGGTCGGCCTGGGCGAAGGCCTCGCGCAGTTCGATCAGGGTGTCCGGGCCGAAGCTGGAACACAGCAGCAGGCCGCCGGGGCGCAGCACGCGGCGGAATCCGGCGAACACCGCCGGCAGGTCCTCGACCCACTGCAGGCACAGATTGCTGAAGATCACATCGACGCTGTGCTCGGCCAGCGGCAGCGCGCGCGCATCGGCGCAGACGCGGCCGAACGGCTTCCACCAGCCGGCCTGGCGCTTGGCCTGCTGCAGCATCGGCAGCGCCTGGTCGAGCGCGATCACCTGTGCGCGTGGCCAGCGCTTCTTCATCGCCGCGGCGGCATGCGCCGGACCGCTGCCCACGTCCAGCACCACCTGCGGGACGCGGTCGCCGAGGTAGTCCAGCGATTCCAGCAAGCGCCCCTGCACCTCGCGCTGCAGCGCCGCGGCGGCATCGTAACTGGCGGCGGCACGCGCGAACGCGCGGCGGATGTGCTGGGAGTCGAACGCGGAAGGATCCATCCGCGCATTATCGCCGCCGGCGTCGTGCCGCGGCCAGCGGTGGCGCCCGCATCACCGCGTTCTACGCACGCGCGGCGCATCTCGGCTTACCAATCCCCACTCCCGAATCCCCAATCCCGGCTCTTCAGAATGTCCCCGGATAGCTGCCGCCATCCAGCAGCAGGTTCTGCCCGCTCAGGTAGCCGGCCTGCGCGCTGCACAGGAAGGCGCAGGCCGCACCGAATTCTTCCGCGGTGCCGAAGCGCCCGGCCGGAATCTGCCGGCGCTTGCGTTCGGCCAGGTCGGCGGGATCGATGCCCTCGCGCTGCGCGGCGTGGGCGATGTTGCCGCGCAGCCGGTCGGTGTCGAACTGCCCCGGCAGCAGGTTGTTGATGGTCACGTTGTGCGCCACCGTGCGCCGCGCCAGCCCGGCGACGAAGCCGGTGAGGCCGGCGCGCGCGCCGTTGGACAGCCCCAGGCTGTCGATCGGTGCCTTCACCGCGGCCGAGGTGATGTTGACGATGCGGCCGAAACCGCGCGCCTGCATCGCATCGACGGTGGCGCGGATCAACGCGATCGGTGCCAGCATGTTGGCGTCGAGCGCGCGCAGCCAGTCCTCGCGTTCCCAGTCGCGGAAATCGCCGGGCGGCGGTCCGCCTGCGTTGTTGATCAGGATGTCGACCTGCGGGCAGGCGGCCAATGCGGCGGCGCGGCCGGCCTCGGTGGCGATGTCCGCCGCCACCGCGACCACCTCGCCACCGCCATCGAGCGCGCGCAGCTGCGTCGCGGCCGCATCGAGCCCGGCCTGGCCGCGCGCCACGATCGCCACGTGCACGCCTTCGCGGGCCAAGGCCTGCGCGCAGCCCAGTCCCAGCCCCTTGCTAGCGGCGCACACCAGCGCCCATTTTCCGGCGATTCCCAGGTCCATGCTTGCACTCTCGTTCGAAGGAACCGCGATGATCGGACATCGGCGCGGTGGCGGCCAGCTTCACGCCGCGACGTTGAGGACATTGAGTACGCACGGCAGGTGCAGGAGCGGCTTCGCTGCGCAGCGTTTTGCTGCCATGCGTCGCGACTGAAGTCGCTCCCACAGGGGTGGCCGGCATCCTTGTGGGAGGGACTTCAGTCCCTACGCCGGAGGGTGTCGGCCGGCTTTGGGCTTCGTCACATTGCGACTGCAAGACGATCGAGCAGGCAAGACACGTGTTGGTGCGACGTCGCTGCGCTGCGCTCGACTGCCATGCGTCGCGACTGAAGTAGCTCCCACAGGGATGAGCCGGGCGTCCTTGTGGGAGGGACTTCAGTCCCGACGACGGAGGGTGTCGGTCGGCTTCCGGCTTCGCTTGTCGCGGCGGCACGACAGTTGAGTCCCACGGCGGAGCCGCTTGCGTCTTTCTGACGTCGTTGCGTGTCGCGTGATGCCTTGTGGGAGTCAACTGTGATGCAGCGTGCGACGCGCGAGACGGTGTGCGCTTTCCGATGACGCAAGGGCACCTCTAAAAACCCC